>CACASS010000006.1 GCA_902535275.1 uncultured Pelagibacteraceae bacterium | reverse complement strand
ATTCAGAAACCGTTTTAATAACATCTGCTTATCATATGAAAAGATCTATGATGATTGCTAAAAAATTGAAACTTAATCCTAAACCATATGCTTCAGATTTTAAGTATTCTTCTCAAAGATCTTTATTGAATAAATATCAAGCTTTTGATGCAGCCTCTAATTTAAGCAAATTTAATCTTTTTTTTAGAGAAATCCTTGGAATAATTGCATTTAAGATAACAAGTTATAATTAAATTTTTTCATAATTATAAATTTTACTAACTTAACTATTAAAAACTAAACATTGATATAAATTTATTCTATAACAGTTGAATAATATCTAAACTCTGCTAAAACACTCATAGGTTGAATATGAAAAAATGGAAAGCTAATAGTTGGAGAAATTACGCAGTTAAACACATCCCAAAATATCAAGATGAGGATGAGTTAAACTTAGTTTTAGGAAAATTAAAAAATTTTCCTCCCTTAGTATTTGCTGGTGAAACGAGACATCTAAAAGATCAATTGGCAAATGTTGTAGATGGTAAAGCTTTTTTATTACAAGGTGGAGATTGTGCTGAGAGCTTTGCAGAATTCAATCCAGATAATATTAGAGATTACTTTAAACTAATGCTTCAAATGTCTTTAGTTTTAACTTATTCAGCTTCTTTGCCAGTGGTTAAATTAGGTAGAATAGCTGGGCAGTTTTCAAAACCTAGAAGTGCACCTACAGAAAAACAAGGAGATGTAGAATTGCCGAGTTACCTTGGAGATAATATTAATGGTATGGAATTTACTGAGGCAGCTAGAGTCCCAGATCCAAAGAGGTTATTTAGAGCATATTCTCAATCGGCCTCTACATTAAATTTAATCAGAGCATTTTCTAATGGTGGATTTGCTGATTTAAAAAAGGTTCACTTATGGAATTTAGGATATATAAAATCCGCAGCTCAAGCCAAAAAATTTAAAGAGCTAGAAGACAAAATTGCTGATGCTCTTGCATTTATGGAAGCTTGTGGAATTACATCTGATTTTAATAGAAGGTTATATACTGTTAATTTTTGGACATCCCACGAAGCATTGCATTTACCTTTTGAGGAAGCAATGACTAGAATCGATTCTACAACTGGAGAATACCATGATACCTCAGCACACTTTGTGTGGATAGGAGATAGAACAAGACAAATTGATGGTGGGCATGTCGAGTTTTGCAGAGGTATTGAAAATCCAATTGGAATTAAATGTGGCCCAACATCTAAACCTGAAGAGATAGCAAAAATTTGTGAGCTGATAAACCCTAAAAATGATAAAGGTAAAATTACTTTAATTTCCAGATTCGGTCACGATCAAGTAGAAAAATATTTACCAAAACTTATAAGAGGAATTAAAAAAGAAGGACTTAATGTTATCTGGTCATGTGACCCTATGCACGGAAATACAATTAAATCAACTACAGGATTAAAAACAAGACCTTTCAATAATGTTTTAAATGAAGTTAAAAATGTATTTGGCGTACATCAAAGCGAAGGATCATACGCTGGAGGACTTCATATTGAAATGACTGGTCAAAATGTGACAGAATGTACTGGTGGAGCGCAAAAAATATCAGATACAGATTTATCAAGCAGGTATCACACACAATGTGATCCAAGACTTAATGCTAATCAAGCTCTAGAATTGGCTTTTTTAATTTCAGATGAGATTAAAAAGAATACCTTGTATGCCAAAAACGGTATTAGAGCGGCATCTTAATCATTTAATTTTTTAAATTAATTATTATATTTCAAAATATGAAGCCAAACCAAAAAGTTAAATTTATAAAGGATTGGATATTGAATTATGTTAATTCAATGCCAAAAAGAGCTCAGTCTCTGGTAATTGGAATTTCAGGAGGAATAGACTCATCGGTTTCAAGTACATTAAGTGCAATGACTGGTCTTAAAACTATTGTTTTGTCTATGCCTATAAAACAAAAAAGTGCACAACACGATTTAAGTTTAAAGCATCAGGAATGGTTAAAACAAAATTTTAAAAATGTTGAAGGAATTACTGTTGAGTTAGATAGTCTTTTTTCCACATTTGAAAATACTTTAAAAGATTTTAATAGTTTGCATGGTATGGCTAACTCTAGAGCCAGATTAAGAATGACAACTTTGTATCAAGTAGCAGCAGCTAATAATGGAATAGTAGTTGGGACTGGAAATAAAGTTGAAGATTTTGGAGTTGGCTTTTATACAAAGTACGGAGATGGCGGAGTTGATATTTCACCAATAGCTGATTGCAATAAAACAGAGGTTTGGGAATTAGGAAAAGAATTAAAAATTTTACAAGAGATTATAGATGCACCTCCAACAGATGGTTTATGGGACGATGGACGAACTGATGAAGGTCAGCTTGGTTTAAGTTATAAAGAACTAGAAGAAGCTATGGAAAATGAAAATTCTAAAAACAGAGAAAAATATATCCAAATAAGAAACGCAAATTTGCATAAAATGGATCCAATTCCAGTTTGCAAGATTCCTAGCTAATCAAATAGATTCACAAATCTATAATTAAAGTATATTCCTTGAATAATGAATAAAGATATTTTTTTAACAAATAGCTATGGTGGAAAAAAAGAAAAGTTTCAGCCAATAGATAAAAATAATGTTAAAATGTATGTTTGTGGTCCTACAGTTTATGATGATCCACATATAGGCAATGCAAGACCACTAGTTGTATTTGATATTCTTTTTAAAGTTTTAAAATGTAAATACGGTAAAGACAATGTTACGTATGTACGAAATATTACAGATATTGACGATAAAATAATTCAATCTGCTAAAGATAAAAAAATCACAATTTCTGAATTAACCAATAAGATAAATATAAATTTCCAACAAGATTGTAATTATCTTAATTGTGAGGAACCTAACTTTCAGCCTAAAGCAACAGAAAATATTAAAGAGATGATCGATATGATCAGTAGTTTAATTGAGAAAGGTTTTGCTTATGAGAGCAAGAAGCATATTTATTTTGAGGTTAAAAAATTTAAGGATTATGGAAAATTATCAAATAAAAAAATAGAAGATTTAATATCTGGGTCCAGAGTAGAAGTATCAAGTAATAAGAAAAATGCTGAGGACTTTGTATTATGGAAACCCTCAAGTGAAGATGAGCCTAGCTGGCAATCACCGTGGGGAAAGGGAAGACCAGGCTGGCATTTAGAGTGTTCAGTAATGTCAAAAAAATATCTTGGTGATAAGTTTGATATTCACGGTGGAGGCAGAGATTTAATATTTCCACATCATGAAAATGAAATTGCACAATCATGTTGTGCTAATGATACTAAAGTTTTTTCAAATTATTGGGTACATAATGGATTTATAACCTTATCTAATGAAAAAATGGCAAAATCACAGGGTAATATTTTAAAGATAAGTGATTTTAAAAACAATGTGAATGGTCAAGCTCTAAGACTAGCTTTAATTAGTGCACAGTATAGACAGCCTTTAGATTGGAATGATAAACTTTTAGAGGAAAGTCAAAAAACAATCGATAAATGGTATAAAAGCTATGTAGAACTAGATAAGCCCAAACTTATCTCTGATGATGACCTTTATCCTTTGTATGACGATTTAAATACACCAAAATATATAGCCAACCTTCATAAACTATATGAAAAATCTCAATCAGGAAATATGGATGATAAACAAGAATTTGTATCTGCATGTAATTTTGTAGGATTGTTAACAGAAACCAAAGATGAATGGGATAAATTTAAAAAAAATAAATCTGATTTAACCGATGAGATGATTGAAATAAAAATTAAAGAACGAAATCAGGCAAGAGATGATAAAAATTACGAATTAGCTGATAAAATTCGTAATGAGCTTTTAGAAAAAGGAGTTCAAATAGAGGATAAAGATGGTAAAACCTCGTGGAAATTTAAATAATGTCAGACAAAATATACATTTTTGATACAACTTTACGTGATGGAGCACAAACACAAGGAGTAGATTTTTCTTTAGATGACAAAGAAAAAATCTCTGTAGCATTAGATAATCTTGGTGTTGATTACATTGAAGGAGGATGGCCTGGAGCTAATCCAACGGATACAGAGTTTTTTAACAAGAAACATCCTTTTAATCATTCAATATTAACAGCTTTTGGTATGACAAAAAAATCTGATCATAGCGCTGAGAATGATCCAATGATTTCATCTTTAATAAATTCTAAGGCAAATTCAATTTGTTTATTTGGAAAGTCTTGGGATTTTCATGTGGATGTTGCTTTAGGCATATCCAAAGATCAAAATTTAAAAAATATTAGTGAAAGTGCAAAACATATAATAAATTCTGGAAAAGAATTCATGTTTGATGCTGAGCACTTTTTTGATGGTTATAAATCAAATAAAGAATACGCTTTAAGTTGTATTAAGTCTGCATATGATCAAGGTGCTAGGTGGATTATATTATGTGATACCAATGGCGGCACCTTGCCTCACGAAATTTCAAAAATAGTTTCAGATGTATCAAAACATATACCAGGTAAAAATTTAGGAATTCATGCTCACAATGATACAGAAAATGCAGTCGCAAATTCTTTAGTTGCAATCCAAGCAGGTGTAAGACAGGTGCAGGGAACGATTAATGGTTTAGGTGAAAGATGTGGTAATGCCAATTTAATGTCTCTTATTCCATCATTATATTTGAAACCTGAGTTTTCTAATAATTATGAAATAAATATAAAAGACGAGAATATTAAGCATCTAACGCAATGCTCTAGATTATTAGATGAAATTTTGAACAGAAAACCGAACAAACATTTACCTTACGTTGGTGCAGCAGCTTTTTCGCATAAAGGTGGAATGCATGTTTCAGCAGTCCAAAAAGACCCAAAAACTTATGAACATATTGATCCAAAAGAAGTTGGCAATGTAAGAAATATAGTTGTCTCAGATCAGGCTGGTCAATCAAATATATTATCAAGATTAGGAACCATTGGGATTAATATCAAAAAAAATGACCCTAAAATTAAAGAACTTTTGGATGAAGTAAAAGGAAGAGAATTTATTGGTTATAGTTATGATGGTGCAGATGCATCGTTTGAATTATTAGCAAGAAGAATAGTTGGTGAAATACCTAGATACTTAATTATTAAGGCATACGATGTGTCAGTTAAAAAAAATTCCTCAGGAGAAATTATTTCATCTGCTAAAGCAGAGTTAGAAGTAGATGGAGAAACAATTATCTGTGAAGGTGAGGGGAATGGACCAGTTAATGCCTTGGATAATGCAATTAGGAATAATATTAAAAAAATTTCAAAATACTCTGATTATCTTAAGGATCTAAGGTTAGTTGATTATAAAGTACGAATATTAAACACAGGAACAGAGGCTGTAACCAGAGTTTCCATTGAAAGCACAGACTCTAAAGGAAAAAAACTGGTTTACAATTGGAGTTTCTCCAAACATTATAGATGCATCTTTTAAAGCATTAATAGATAGTCTTGATTATAAATTATTCAAAGATAATGCACCAGCAAGTGCTTAATGAATTTTAATAATATATCATTTATTTTACATAAACCTCAGCTATCTGAAAATATAGGATTATGTGCAAGAGGAATGAAGAACTTTGGCTTTAAAAATTTATCATTGATAGAACCAAAGCCAATATTCCCAAATGACAAAATCAAAGCAACTTCAGTTGGAGCTAAAGATATAATAGAAAAAGCAAATATTTATCCTAATTTAGAAAAATCTTTAAACAAAACTGACATTCTTATTGCAACATCAGCAAGATTTAGAAATAAAAATATTAAACATATTTCGTTACAAGAATTAAAAAAAAAATTGATTTTTCAAAAAAGGTAAGTTTTTTGTTTGGTTCTGAAGCTTCAGGTTTAACAAATAATGAAGTGAGTTATGCTGACTATACTTTACAGATCCCAAGTAATCCTAAATTCAGGTCTTTAAATCTATCACATAGTCTAGTAATCGTAGCTCAAACTGTTTCAAACTTAATTTCAAAAGAAAAATTTCATTTTCAAAAATCAAAAAAAATACAAAAAGCAACTAAGAAAGAAATATCTGTAATGTTAAATTTTTGTTTAACGAACCTAGAAAATAAAAATTTTTTTAAACAAAAAGCAAAAAAACCCATAATGCTTGAAAATTTGAGAAGTATTTTTTATAAAATGGAACTTTCTCAGAAAGAAACACGCATTTTATCAAGCGTATTTGCTGGTTTAATTAAAAAACCTTGATTGACAAAAAATATATTGATGTCTATAAACCCAATAACTTTAATATGACAAAACGATTAAACTCAAAACATAAAGTCGATAGAAGACTTAAGGTAAATTTATGGGGTAGACCTAAAAGTCCATTTAATACTAGAGCATATCCACCAGGTCAACATGGCCAAACAAAATCATCAAAACCATCTGATTATGGAATTCAGCTTCAAGCTAAACAAAAATTAAAGTGTTACTACGGCAACATGAATGAAAGACAGTTTAGAAACATGTACAAAAGAGCTATAATGAAAAAAGGGGATACTGCGGAAAATTTAATTGGACTATTAGAAAGAAGATTAGACGCAGTTATCTATAGATCAAAATTATCAAATACTATTTTTTCATCAAGACAATTGATTAATCATGGTCATGTTAGAGTAAATGGAAAAAAAGTTAATATATCAAGTTACCAAGTTAAGGAAGAGGATAGCATTGAAATTAGAGATAAATCTAAACAATTAGCATTGATCGATATTGCTCTTGCTAATAAAGAAAGAGAAGTCCCTGAGTATTTACAATTAGATGAAAAAAATAAAAAAGTAAAATTCGTAAGAATTCCAAAATTTGAAGAAGTTCCATATCCAGTTGTAATGGAACCAAATTTAGTAATTGAATATTATTCAAGATAAGTTTTCTGATTAAAAGAACATCAAAAACCTACATAGAAAAAACTCTTTCAGAAAATCCAGAATGGAAAATTTTAGATATTGGTTGTGGATATGGTGCAAATAAATATGCAACAACAGTTAGTGATATACTAGATTTATCAAATCATTATAGAAATAAATCATTTGTAAAGATTACTGAAAAAAAATTACCCTTTAAAGACAAAGAGTTTGACTTTGTTATTGCCTCCCATGTAGTTGAACATGTTGAGGATATTTCCTATTTTTTAAATGAATTATCTAGAGTAGGAAAAAGTGGATATATTGAAGTGCCCACAAGACTTGAAGATAATTTGGTTTTTGAAAATAAAAAAGCTCATATTTGGCACTTAGTATTTGATGATGTTAATAATCAAATTAATATTTCAAAAAAACAACAATACTTAGAACCAGTTTTAACTGTAGGAACAATAAAAAAATTAAATGAATATTTTCGTGAAAGTTTAGTAATCGAGTTAAGTTGGGAAGATAGTATTAAATTTAAAATAGATGAAGGTAATTTTAAAGCTCCATTTAAAATATCTACTTTAAACTTGTTAAAAAAGTATTTTTCAAAAAAAATTAGGTTGATAATTAAATAAGATTAGCTTTTCTTTTTAAATTCAATTCCATTATCTTCAAAAAGTTTCGCTAATTCACCACTTTCGTACATTTCCTTAACTATATCACAACCACCAATGAATTCATTTTTAACATATAATTGTGGAATAGTTGGCCAATCACTAAAAACTTTAATTCCTTCTCTAAGGTTTTGGTCCGCTAAAACATTTATGCCCTTAAAATTAACTTCAAGCATTTTTAAAATGTTGGTTACAGCCATAGAAAACCCACACTGAGGAGCATCAGGTGTTCCCTTCATAAACAAACATACTTCGTTGCTTTTAATTTCATTGTTAATTAATTCATTTGTTTGACTATCCATTTACTTCTCCTTTGTTTTAACGGCTAATGCATGTAATTCATTTCCCATCTTTCCCTTAAGAGAACTGTATACCATTTTGTGCTGCTGAATTTTACTTTTTCCTGCAAATTGCGACGAAATTACTGTAGCCGAGTAATGATTACCGTCACCGGCGAGATCTTGAATTTCTATTTTAGCATCAGGAAGGGCTTCTTTAATTAAGCTTTCAATTTCTTTTAAATCCATTGCCATTAATTAACCATATATTCCTTCAGCCAATTTTTATAGCCTTCTTTTATATCGTTAATTGATATTTTTAGATCACTTCCATAAGTAATCTGATTGCTTTCTACTATACCTAATTTATCAAAATGGATTGAATCTTTTTTAAGCATCTTTTCAACATTTTCTAAATTTTCAGGCTTTATTTCTATTATATACCTTCCTTGGTCCTCTCCAAAAAAATATTCAAATTTATTTACCAAACCTTCAATTGGGAATAATTTTACTCCTTTATTTCCTTTTATACTCATTTTTGAAACAGCTGTTAAAATTCCTCCTAAAGATACATCATGACAAGTCTCAATTAAATTCTTATTTTTTAAATTTAAAATACTCAACCCATTTTGTTTTTCATTGAATAAGTTAATTTCTGGAGGAGGTCCACCATGAGTAGATAAAATATTTTTTGCAAATATAGACTGATCTAAATGACCTTCTGTCTTACCAATTACTAGTAGATAGTTTCCATCATTTTTTAATTCCATTGTAACCATCTTTTTATAATCAGATAATAGACCAATGCCTCCAATAGATGGGGTTGGTTTAATTCCTTTGTCTTTTGTCTCATTATAGAAAGAGACATTTCCTGAAACTACAGGATAATTCAAATATTTAGAGGCTTCCGTAATTCCTTCAACACATTCAACAAATTCTCCCATATTTTTCTCTTTTTCTGGGTTACCAAAATTAAGGCAATTCGTTATTGCTATTGGTTTAGCTCCAACAGAAATCATATTTCTCCAACTTTCACAAACCACTTGCTTTCCTCCTGTTAATGGGTGAGCATGACAATAAGTTGCAGACGAGTCCACTGCCGCAGCTACAGCTTTGTTTGTACCATGAACTCTTACAACTCCAGCATTTCCACCGGGCTTTTGAATGGTATCACCCATAACCGTATGATCATATTGGTTCCATATCCATTCTTTATCTGCAATGTTTGGATCAGTTAAAATTTTATTTATACATTCACTTAGTTTCAAAGACTTAAAATTATTTTTTGAAAATTTATTCTCTTTAGGTAACTTAGCTTTTGTCCATTTACGATCGTACATAGGAGCATTTTCGGCCAAAAAATCTATCGGAATTTCAGCGACTTTTTTATTTTCAAAAAATAATTCTATATTTTTACTATTGGTTGTCTTTCCAATAACTGCAAAATCTAAGTTCCACTTATCAAATATTTTTTTTGCCTCATTTTCTTTTCCTGCCTCCAACACAATCAACATACGCTCTTGGCTTTCTGAAAGCATTATTTCATAAGGTGTCATATTTTCTTCTCTGCATGGAACTTTTGTTAAATCTATTTCAATACCTAAATCACCTTTTGATGCCATTTCAATACTTGATGAAGTTAGTCCTGCAGCTCCCATATCCTGAATTGATATTATTGATTTACCTGCCATTAATTCTAAGCAAGCCTCTAAAAGTAGTTTTTCAGTAAATGGATCACCAACCTGAACTGTTGGTTTTTTTTCCTCTATCTTATCATCGAAAATAGCTGATGCCATACTTGCTCCATGAATACCGTCTCTTCCTGTTTTTGACCCTACATATATTACAGGCTTATCAACTCCAGCAGCTTTAGAGTAAAATATTTTATTTTTATTTACTAAGCCTAATGTCATTGCATTAACTAGAATATTGCCATTATAAGACTCGTCAAAGCATGTTTGGCCCGCAATAGTTGGAACACCAATACAATTGCCATATCCTCCAATACCTTTAACAACCCCTCTTAATAGATTTTTGGTTTTTTCATGATCAATCGAGCCAAAGTGAATTGAATTTAAATTAGCAATAGGTCTTGCTCCCATAGTAA
Organism: uncultured Pelagibacteraceae bacterium; assembly: GCA_902535275.1. Lineage (GTDB taxonomy): Bacteria > Pseudomonadota > Alphaproteobacteria > Pelagibacterales > Pelagibacteraceae > Pelagibacter. The sequence goes on along the minus strand of CACASS010000006.1, from coordinate 22,866 downwards.
ATACATCTCGCATAATTCCACCAACACCTGTTGCTGCACCTTGATAGGGCTCAATAAATGATGGATGGTTATGGCTTTCTATCTTAAATACTATTGCATCATCATCTTCAATGTCGACAACACCAGCATTTTCTCCAGGACCCTGAATAACCTGGTCACCTTTCGTGTGTAATTTTTTTAGATGTCTTCTAGATGATTTATAAGAACAATGTTCATTCCACATTGCTGAAAAAACACCTAATTCAGTAATATTTGGAGTTCTCTTTAATAGATCACAGATTTTTTTATATTCATCTTTCTTAAGTCCATGATCTATTGCTATTTGTTCATTAACTTCACTCATTACAAGCTACCTATTAAATTTTCAAAAAATAGTGATCCGTCTTCACCCGAAAGAAAAGGATCAATCATTCTTTCTGGATGAGGCATCATTCCTAAAATATTTTTATCTTTATTGAATATCCCAGCTATATTTTTAATAGCCCCATTAGGATTATTAGGTTCGTCGTCATTTCCTTTATCATCACAATAAGTAACGGCTATTTGTCCATTATCTTCTATTGATTTTAATTCGTCATTCGAACAAAAGTAATTTCCTTCGTTATGAGCAATATGAAGTTCTAAAACTTCTTTTTTAATGTTTTTAAAATATTTATTTTCTTTATTTTTAATTTTGACAAAAACATTTTTACAAATAAAGTTTAGGTATTTATTTTGTTGAAGTATTCCAGGAAGTAGGCCTGTTTCAGTTAGTATTTGAAAACCATTGCAGATACCAAGCACTAATCCCCCAGAATTTGCAAAATTAACTACAGAATTAATAATTCTCGATTTACCAGCAATGCTCCCGCATCTAAGGTAATCACCATAGGAGAAACCTCCTGGCAAAACAATTAAATCACTTTTAGGGATTTCAGCATCATTGTGCCAAACCATTTTATTTTCAAATCCAAATTTCTTTAGAGCCACATCCATATCTCTATCACAATTTGAGCCAGGGAATATAATTACAGATGATTTCATTCAGTAGTTACAAGATTTTATAATCCTCAATAACTAAGTTTGCTAAAAGCTTCTTGCACATTTCCTCTACTTGTGATTTAGCTTTATTTTCATCACTCTCATTTACTTCAATATCAAAATATTTACCTTGTCTTACTTCTGAAACATTATCAAAAGTCATTCCATTTAGAGTTTGTTGTATCGCCTTACCTTGAGGATCAAGCACTCCTTTTTTTAAAGTGACGATTACTTTTACTTTCATTTTTTCTTAATTTTTACTGCTTTAGGTTTAGGATAAGTTAATGGTCTTATGTTTGATTGTTCGTGCAATATATTAAGCCTAATAGCCACTTCTTGATAAGCTTCAACTAAGTTTCCAAGGTTATTTCTAAATCTATCTTTATCTAGCTTTTTATCTGTTCTCATATCCCATAGTCTGCATGTATCTGGACTAATTTCATCAGCTAACATAATTTCTCTTTTACCATCAGCTTCAAATCTTCCAAATTCAACTTTAAAATCTACTAATTTAATTCCAACGCCTCTAAACATGCCTTGAAGAAAATCATTTATTCTTCTTACTTCTTCGTAAATAAAATCTAATTCGAAAACATCCATCCATTTAAACGCTAAAATATGTTCTCTGCTTACAAGAGGATCACCTAAATCATCATTTTTTAAGCAATATTCAATTAGTGGATAATCAAGCACTGTTCCATCTTCTATACCTAATCTTTTCGTCAAAGAACCTGTTGCAATATTTCTAACAACAAATTCAATTGGAATAATTTCTACTAACTTAACAAGTTGTTCTCTCATATTAAGTCTTTTTACTAAATGATTTTTTATTCCAACATTACTCAATTGCGTAAGAACATGTTCTGAAATTCTATTATTTAAAATTCCTTTACCTTCAATGACGTCTTTTTTTTGATTATTAAATGCTGTAGCATCATCTTTAAAATGTTGAATTACTAAATTCTTATCACTAGTTGCATAAATAATTTTAGCCTTACCTTCGTATAATTTTTTACCTTTTTTCATTATTTAAAAACTCTGTTAAAAATTAAATTAATATTCTTAAAGTGTGAGGAATAATCAAATATTTTTTTCATTTTTTTGCTAGATATTCTAGATGTAATGTTTTTATCATTCATCACAACATCAAAAAGATTGAGATTATCTGCTATGCATTTTTTAGCATGTGCCTGTACTAATTTATAAGAGATTTCTCTACTTAAACCTGATTTTGTTAGTTCTAACATCAATTCTTGAGAGAAAATTGTTCCCTTTGTGATATTAAGATTGTTAAGCATTTTCTTTGGATAGACAATCATTTTATCTAATACGCTTGCTAATCTTACTAAAGCAAAATCTAGAGTTATATTTGCATCTGGACCAATATTTCTTTCTACACTTGAATGTGAAATATCTCTTTCATGCCAAAGAGCAATATTTTCTAATGCTGGAATAGTATAACTTCTAACCATTCTAGCAAGTCCGGTTAAGTTTTCACTTAATATTGGGTTTTTTTTATGTGGCATTGCACTTGAACCTTTTTGTTTTTTTGAAAAAAATTCCTGTAACTCATAAACTTCAGTTCTTTGTAAATGTCTAATCTCAATTGAAACTCTTTCAATTGATCCTGCTATAATTCCTAAAACTGAAAAATAATAAGCATGTCTATCTCTTGGGATAACTTGTGTAGATATTGGCTCAACTTTTAGCCCTAGTTTTTTAGCAACATGTTTTTCCACATTAGGATTAATATTGGCAAATGTTCCAACAGCACCAGATATTGCACAAGTTGATATTTCATCTATTGCACTAATTAATCTTTTTTTATTTCTCTTAAATTCTTCATAATATGAAGCTAATTTAAGTCCAAAAGTAATTGGTTCTGCATGAATACCATGACTTCTACCCATACATGGTGTGAATTTATATTTTTTAGCTTTTGATTTTAAAACTTTTAATATTTGATCAATATCCTTTATTAAAATCTTTCCAGATTGAACTAACTGAATATTAAAACTTGTGTCTACTACATCTGATGAGGTCATTCCTTGGTGTAAGTATCTTGCTTTAATACCTACTTTTTCGGTCACAGAGGTTAAGAAAGCTATAACATCGTGTTTTACTTTCGCTTCAATAGTATGAATTCTTTTAACATTAATTTTAGCTTTTTTTCTAACAGCACTTGCCACACCTTTTGGAATAGTTCCTAATCTTTCCATTCCCTCGGCTGCAGCAATCTCTACATCTAGCCAGATTTGATATTTATTATATTCGGACCAAATATCTATGAGTTCTTTTCTTGAGTATCTTGTTATCATTAATTATATGGAGGCCTCTTATAACCTTTAACAGATTCTGTAAAAATTTCATAAGAGTCTTCTGTAATTCCTATAGTATGCTCAAATTGTGCAGATAAAGACTTGTCCTTTGTAACTGCTGTCCATCCATCATTAAGTACTTTTACGTCAAATTTACCAACATTTATCATAGGCTCTATTGTAAAGGTCATACCAGGTGTTAGTTCATGACCTGTATTTTTCTTACCATAATGAAGAATATTAGGTTGCTCATGAAAAGTATTGCTAATACCGTGACCACAAAAATCTCTTACTACTGAAAATCCTCTTTGTTCAACAAAGGATTGAATTTCATAACCAATGTCACCCAATTTTACACCTGGTTTTAAAATTGCTATTCCTTTCATCATTGACTCGTAAGTAGTCTCTATTAAGTTTTTAGCTTTTACTGGAATATCTCCAATGGTAAACATTCTACTGGTATCACCGTAGTACTCATTAACTATTGCTGTTACATCAATATTAACTGCATCGCCATCATTTAGAACTCTATCAGAGGGAATGCCATGGCAAACAACATGATTTAAAGATGTGCACAACGACTTTTTAAAACCTCTGTAATATAGTGGAGCAGAGTGTCCGCCGTTGTCTCTAATAAACTCATAGCCGAGTTGATCAATTCTATCTGTTGTAACACCTTCTTTAACTTCACTAGTTAACATGTCTAATGTTTTAGATGCAAGTTTCCCAGCAATTCTCATTTTTTCAAATTTTTCTGAATAATTACTCATTTATAATTTTTATTTTCTTTTCAATTTTAATTTCTTTAGAATTTAAACTACATCTGTAAGCAAGAAAGCTTACACCAGATTTTTTAGCATCCAAATATTCTTTATAATAAGTAGAGTCTATATCTTTAGCTATTCTAAAATTATTTATACCCTGAATTTGAGTTAAAAATAAGACATAAGGCTTATATCCTTTTTTAATTGATTCCTTTAACTTTTGAAGGTGTTTTGTGCCCCTTGATGTAACTGCATCTGGAAATTCTGCAATTTCATCTTCTCTAATCAATGTAGTATTCTTTACTTCTAATATTTTCTTATCACACAAAAAGTCAAATCTAGTATCATCAGAATACTTAAATTCAGCTCTTATATTTTTGACAGTACTAAATTCTTTTATTAATTTATTTTCTAAAGCATGTTCGACAATTCTATTTGCTCTATGAGTATTTACCCCAATTATTCTTTTTTTTACTTTTATCATCTCAAGGGTAAATTTTAATTTTCGTTTTGGATCATTGTGTTCACTAATCCAAGCCTCATTACCTTGATCTAATAAACCCATCATAGAGCCCGTATTTGGACAATGCGCTACAACAGTTTTATTATTTACTTCTATATCTGCGAAAAATCTCTTATATCTCCGTTGTAATTTGCCTTTTAATAAAGTGTTGGTAAATTTCATAGAATTTTATTTATATTTAGAAATGACTAATAAAAAAGAAATATCTTCAGCAATTATCATCATAGGTAATGAAGTGTTATCAGGTAGAACAAAAGATTTGAATACTAGCACATTAGCTACTTGGCTTAATTCTCTAGGAATTTCTGTTGGAGAGGTAAGAGTAATTCCTGATGTGGAAAAAACCATTATAGATACCGTTCATGAGTTAAGAGTTAAATACAACTATGTATTTACAACAGGTGGTATTGGTCCTACTCACGATGATATAACTGCAGAATCAATTTCAAAAGCTTTTAATATTGAATATGGGTTTCATAAAGAGGCATTTGCAATTCTAGAAAAATATTACGAGCCAGGTAATTTTAATGATGGTAGACAAAAAATGGCAAAGATGCCAGTTACAGCTAATTTAATTTTAAATCCAACTAGTGGTGCCCCAGGATTTTATGTAGAAAATGTTTTTTCTCTTCCAGGCGTTCCATCAATTTTAAAAGCAATGATTGGGGGACTTGGTAATGTATTGGTCGGTGGCGATCCAATTCTTAGTAAGACGATAAATTTAATGACTTATGAAAGTGAAATAGCAAGCTCATTAACTAAAGTTCAAGATAATAATAAAGATGTAGAAATTGGTAGTTATCCTTTTTTTAGACAAGGTAAATTAGGTGTATCAATTGTATTAAGATCAAAAGATCAAGATAAAATTAACCTGTGCAACTCACTAATCCTTGAATTTGTAAAAGCAAAAAATATTAAAATAGTTGAACTAGAGTAATGTTATATTTTGCTTACGGAAGTAATCTTAATCATTTTCAAATGAAGCGGAGATGTAAAGACTCTGTTTTCATAAAAAAATACGAACTTAAAGGCTACAGATTAAATTTTAGAAGCAAATATAGAGCTGCCGATATAGAAAAGAGTAAAAATTCTTTAGTTCCCGGCGCTTTATTTGAAATATCAAAAAGTGATGAAAAAAAACTAGATGTTTATGAAGATTATCCAATCCTTTATAAAAAACTTTATTTTACTTATTACAATAAAACTGTGATGACTTACATAATGGTTAACAAAACAGAATTTAGATACCCAACTGAAAGATATTTAAATGTTGTTAAAAGAGGTTACAAAGACTGTAAGTTAGACCCCAAATATTTAAAAGTTGCTCTTCAAACAGTAAAGTAAATGCTCTCTAAAAAACAAATATTTTCTAAAGGTATATTGGCTGTTGCACCGCATATGTTTTCAGTAATTCCGTTTGGAATTGTATGTGGAGCAATTGGTATTGAGTTAGGTTTTAGTCCAGTATTAGTTTATGCAATGTCTATCATTATATTTGGTGGAGCGTCTCAAATTGTGTTTTTGCAACTTCTTTCTGGAGGAGCTTCCGCATTAATTGCTGTAACTTCAGTAGGGGTAATTAATTCTAGACACTTATTGTATGGGGCAGTTTTATCTGAATATTTAGAAAAATTATCATTTATCAAAAAGCTTTTGATATCTTACTTGGTTGTAGACCAGGGATTTGCAGAGTCTAATAAGTTTTTTCAAAAAAATAGAAATGAAACACATCTTCACTATCATTTATTAGGAAGTGGAGGAACTCTATGGGTTTGTTGGCAGATATCTACACTTGCTGGAATAATTCTTGGCTCTTTTGTACCTGAGGAATTAGGATTGAAATTTGCAGTTCCTTTGACTTTTATCGCAATTGTTGTTCAAGATATTAAAAAATTAGATCATGTAATAGTTATGATTACCTGTGGATTAAGTTCTTTATTATTTTTTGATGCACCTTTTAAATCTTACATAATCATTTCACCAATAATTGCATTGTTTGTTGCTGCCTTAGTTTTGAGGTTAAAAAAGTGACTTGGTTTACAATTATAATTGCAGGAATAATTACGTACTTTATGAGAATGACTATGGTTGCTTTAGTAGATAGGGATTTATTAGGTGAACGAGTAAAAGCTGTATTGGCATATGTTCCATCAGCAGTATTTCCAGCAATAATATTTCCTGGAATATTTATTAATGATTATGGAACTTTTATAGAAATGAATGATCCCAAAATTTTTGGAGCAATAGTGGCTATACTAGTTGGTTATTTTTCAAGAAATGTAATAGCTACTATAATATCTGGATTATTTTCATATTGGATTATTATATTTTTATTATAAAATTCACACATGAGTATCACTAGATCTGAGAGTAACTTTTACAAAAAGAATGGCTACTTAGTTAAAGATCAGCTTATTTCAAAGAAAGATATCAATAAGTTAAATGCTTTAATTAATAAAATTGTAACCAAAGAAAAGAACAGTAGAAAAAAGGTTAAAGATCAAGGTGGCACACAAAGCTACAACAATTATCACTTTGTATTCAATAGCAACTCTTCAAAAAATAAAGAAATATTAAGATTAAATAACCCTCAAAATAACAATAAATTATTTTATGATTTATCAAGAAATAAAAAGATTATTGATATTGTTAAAAAGCTAATTGGTGGAACAGTAAGATTTCATCTTGGCAAATTAAACTTTAAGTTACCTAATAAGAAAAAGGGCAGTTTAGTAGAATGGCATCAAGACTTTGCTTTTTATCCTCATACAAATGATGATTTAATAACAGTAGGTATTTATCTTGAGGATTGTTATGAAAAAAATGGTCCATTAAAGGTTATTAAAGGTTCTCATACAAAAGAACTATTTAGCCATCATAGTAATGATAATTACTTTGTAGGTAAAATTAATACTAAAAAAATAAGATTAATTTAAAAAAATCAGTTTCATTAACTGGAAAAGCAGGTTCGGTTGCATTCTTTCATTGTCGCACAATTCATGGCTCAGGCTTAAATTATACTAATGGTTCAAGACCTTTAATACTATTTGGTTATAGAGCATGTGATGCTTGGCCTATTATCAATGATGGAAATCCGCATCCAGAAACAAATTTTGAAAATTATGATGCAAATATTATTTATGGAAAAAAATCAATGGTGCCAAGATGTACTGATGTACCTGTAATTATTCCATTACCTAAAAAGAAACATTATGTTTCAATTTACCAACTTCAGAAAAGTAATTAATTTAAAATTTAACCAAAAAGACCTTTTCTTACCCCAAATAGCTTTCTGAATGGTCTTTCACTTAAACACACCGTCGCAATAACATATGACGATGCAAAAAATAAATTATCAAAATTGTCTTCATGAAAGAAGTCATCATATTTTGTATTACTAAATTCAATCATAACAGAATACATTTCTTTACATTTTATAGTGTGTAGGTCTATTTTATCTTCTTCATATTTTTTTCTTAAAAAGCTTCCAAAATCCATACATACTTCGTCAAAGTAAGCTTGTATAGCATTTGGCATAAAACATATTTCACGCTGTACATTTGTTGATAACCATTGTTCGTCAAATTCATTGATTAGTCTTTGTATCCATTCAGAGTATGATCTATTTGCAATTCTTTTAAAATGTTTATTTGATGAAACTATTTTCTTTTTTTTTGGAGTTGTCTTTTTTTTTAAGGGCATCAAAATCCAAGTAGATTTTTAACTTTTTTAACAATTGACCTATTGATTTTTTTAGGTTTTTTGTCGTATCCATCTGAAAAATCAAGATCAGCACTTAAGGTTTTTGCTATAAAATTATTTTGATTACGATTTTTCAAATAATGTTTCATATCAAGCTTAAATCTGTGACCACGAAAACAACCACACAAAAATATATCCATACCATCAAAGTCTCTTTCATCATGAACAAATTCTGATGAACCACCAATATTATTTGTAAATGATAAAATTTTTTGGCATTTATAGCACTTTGCTTTTTTCATAATTTATTATATTACACTCGCTATTAATATTAGTATCTCCATTATAATTAATGCTTCCATGCCAGTAAACATATTAACTATCCTTAAAAATTGTCTTTTCTTTACAACGTTTATAAAACTCAGCAAATTTTTCTGAGAAGTTTGTTAAATTCCATTTGTTTTTAGTAATATCAAAGTATTTATTTACTTCGAAATGTAATCCATTTGTTAATGAAATTTCATAATTATCATTTTCTTCAATAAAACCATTTAGTAATTTTGCATACTTTTGAGTTTCATAACCACCAAGTTCAAATACTACCCAATGAGCTCTATGGTCTAATATTTTTTCAATATGAATTACTTCTGCATGGAACTCCGTATTGTTAAGAGTTATAGGAAGTTTCTTATTTTCAAATTGATAGATATTGGAATCACCTTTTGTAGTAAGGAAAGTGAATAATTGATGAATCTTGTTACAATCTTTGTACTTTAAAGAAAAAATTAATCTGTCTCCGTAGAGGTATTCACCATTTTTAGTTAAATAAATATAGTCCTTATCACCATCTGCAATTGCCCACCCATCATCAGCACGTGCATGTGGATGGACAATTAAGAGGATCACGAAAGCAACTAAATGAAGAAAAAAGAATAATGATAATCTCACGATTCTATTTCTAGAATATTGATATGTCTTAATTAGGTTCTAATTTCGTTGCGAATATGAACTAATATCACATTTTAAACACAGATTATTTTAGGTATAAGATCAATATATGAAATATATTTTATTAGGTGCTGCTATCGCTTTTGCAATGTATCTTGGTGATAAATACATTCTTTAAGATACGTCAATTTTATACATAAATACTTTAATTAATTAATATATATCAGTATTTATGAGGGGATTCTTAATTGTGATTGTGCTATTATTCATATTTGGTTGTACAACAACTAAGGAAACAGCAGATTATAATGTTAAATTTCAAAAAGTTAGATCAAAATGTTTATTTGATGGTTTTGAACGAGATACATTTAAATATAAAACGTGTATAAAAAAAAATATGGCTAAATAATATGAGCGCTGAAGCAATAAGTTTTAATTGGAAATGTAAACATACCTGGAGAAGAAGTGCCAAGAATACAGCTTGGTGCTTGTTAGGTTGTGCAATTGGTGATTTTGGAACTATATTATTTTTTCAATTAACTAAAATCCCTTTCCCAGTTTTAAGTATTATGATTTTAGCAATAATTAATGGCTTGATTACAAGTGTAATTTTAGAGACATTTATTTTAATGAAACAAAGTTTTACTTTTCAAAAAGCTTTGAAGACTGCATTGGGCATGAGCTTTATTTCTATGGTTAGTATGGAAGTAGCAATGAATATTACCGATTATGCTTTAACAGGAGGTGCAATACTTACCTGGTGGGTGGTGCCTATAATGTTAGCAGTTGGATTTGTTACTCCTTGGCCATACAATTATTGGAGACTTAAAAAGCATAATCAGGCCTGTCATTAAATCAAATTAATTAACCAAAGGATTAAAATGAGGATATTAAAAGAGTTAGAAGATGCAAAATTAGTGATTGTTGATTTAGAGGTAAGATTAGGTGAAGAAGTAAGAAGTGCTCCAACTTTATGCGCAAAATATAAGGGTAAAATTATACCTCTTAATACAGCACATGATGGTAGACCAATATTAATGAAAGAAGAAAATTCAATAGAAAACTAAATTATGATTGAGCAGATTACTATTTATTTAACAGCAATGATTTTAGGAATAATGTTATTCTTTTCATTTGTTATTGCTCCAGTAGTATTTACTACTTTAGATGAAGATAATGCTCGAAAATTTATAAGAAGAATATTTCCTTTTTACTATAATGTTAACTTAGGATTAAGTTTAATTGTTCTAATAACTTTTGTATTCTTAAGTAAATTTGGAATAGATTTTTACTTAATTCTAGCAATCACTCTTTTATTTGCTGCCTCAAATTATTTATTAATGCCATTAATTAATAAATATAGAGATAATAAACAGAATAAAAAATTCAAATATTCACATTTTATATCTGTTATGATTAATTTTGTTCAGATGTTATTTTTAGTAGTTATGTTAATTTAATAACTAACTTATCTACAAAAGGAGAGATTATGAGAAATATCATAACAATTGGGGTGATTGGCTTAGGGAATGCTGGTAAACCAATCTTGAATAATTTACTCAAAACAAAGAAGTATAACCTTGTAGCTTTTGATATTGATAAGAACAAACTAAATAATGTTCATAAAGAAATTATTAAAGCTGATTCTATAAAAGATCTTGCAAAGAAATGTAATTCAGTTCTAACTTGTTTGCCTAAACCAGAACATGTTTTACAAGTTGTTAATGGTGAGGATGGGTTATTACAAAATGCCTCTTCAAGAATGACATGGATAGATACATCCACAACTGATTTTAAACAAACACAAGAATTATCAGAAAAAGCAAAAAAATATGGTGTTTCAATGTTGGAAGCTACTCTAACCGGAGGTGTTCATGCTTTACAAAATAATAATATGGTTTGCTTAGCTGGTGGAGATAAGGAAATTTTTAATAATTGGAAAGAAGTTTTACAAGATGCAATTGGTGAGGTTGTTGTTCTTTGTGGAAATATAGGGGCAGGAGCTATTGCAAAAGTTGTTTCAAACATGCTTGCATTTACTAATATGGTTGCTGCATCTGAATGCATGATGATTGCTAAAAGAGCAGGATTAGATTTAGAGAGTTTTTTTGATGCAATTAGAGTTTCAGCTGGAAATTCCTTTGCGTGGGAAACTGTTGTTCCTCATATTTTTAATCAAAAATATGAAGCTGGATTTACAATGGATTTAGCATGCAAAGATATGAATTTAAGTTACTTACTTGGGCAACATTTAAATGTTCCATTAGATTTGCACATGGAAGTTAAAAAAAAAATGGAAGAAGCGAGATCTCAGTATGGAGAAAGTGAAGGGTGTTATGTCTACCCACGAACACTCGAGGACAAACTTGGTGAACCATTATCAATAAAAGGCTGGGATAATTGGGGATATGATATTAAAGTTGTAGATGGTTCAATTGTTGTAAAACATAAAAATAGGCCCCAATCAAAACATCCACAATACAATTCTGAAAAAAAAAGATAATTTATTTAAATGATGAGAGTAAATATAATTTTTGAGCAGTTGAGAATTTCACACTGGATAAAAAATTTTTTAATATTTCTACCAATGTTATTTTCAGGAAATATTGAAATTATATTTACATTTAAAGCGATAATTTTATTTTTATCATTCTCATTTGTTGCTTCATCAGTTTATTGTTTAAATGATATATATGATCAAGCAGAAGATAAAAAAAATTTTTACAAGAAAAAAAGACCATTAGTAAGTAAAAAATTACAAATTTATGATGTAATAGCTTTGATTGTAATTTGTTTGATTACATCATTTGCTCTATTATATTTTAATAACTATTTATTTGGTATCTATTTTTTAATTTTTTACTTTATTTTAACATCTTGTTATACAATTTTTCTTAAAAAGTTATTTTTATTAGACGTATTCGTTTTGACATCATTTTATATTTTAAGAATTTATTATGGTGGTATTTTATTTGATATTGATGTTACAATTTCGCTATATTTGTTTTCTTATTCATTTTTTTTAGGGCTTTCTATTTTAAAAAGAATTTCAAATGAAGGATACAATCAACATCTTAGATTATTTAAAAGTATTTTTTTTGTATCATTGTTAGTATCTTTTACAGTATTAATATTATATATTTTTTCAGATAAACCATCTTTAATTTATAATAATAAAAACTTCTTATTTCCGTGTGTGTTAATATTGTTAATTTGGGTAATTCAGTTGTATATAGATGTAATTAACAAGTTAGTAAAAATAGATCCAGTTAACTATTGTATAAAAAGTAAAAAAAGTTGGTTTCTATTGGCTAATATGATTTTCTTTTATTATTTGAGCTACTAATGAAATCTATTTATACAAATATCTTTGGATGGTCTAGATTACAAAGAAGTTTTTCAAAAATATATTATCCAAAAAAAATTAAAGATATCAATTTATTAAATATTGAAAAAGTTATCGCCAGAGGTTCTGGCTTAAGTTATGGTGACAGTGCTCTTGGAAAGTATGTTTGTAGTTCAAAAAAATTAAACAAGATTATTAAATTTGACAAAAAGAAGGGAACAATAGAATGTGAGAGTGGTGTGACTTTCAACCAAATTTTAGAAACAATTGTTAAAAGTGGTTGGTTTTTTCATGTAACTCCAGGATCGAGTTTCGCTACAATTGGTGGAGCAATAGCTGCTGATGTGCATGGAAAAAATCACCATATAGAAGGTTCTTTCTCTGATTATTTAATTTCATTTAAATTAATTAAAAAAAACAAAATTTTTAATGTAAATAAAAAAAATAAACAATTATTCCGTTCAACATGTTCTGGCATGGGGTTGACTGGATTCATACTTTCTGCAAAGTTTAAATTAAAAAAAATAACAAGCCATTTAATAGTTTCTAAAACTAAAAAATTTAATACTCTTGGTAGTTTGATTAAAGAAATAAAGCTTAACTTTAATAGTGAATATAGTGTTGCATGGTTAGATTTAATTGGAAATAAAAATAATAAAATTAATTCTATATTATATTTAGGAAATCATAAGAGAACGTCTTCAGAATTAAAATTTAGATATAAAAAACAATTAAATTTATCTGTGCTTAATAAAATTATTTTTCTAAACGATACAATTATTAAATTATTTAATTATTTTTATTTCAACTTTTCAAAAAAAGGTGAAACCGAGGTTGATCTTTTTAAATATTTTTACCCACTAGATAGAATTAAAAATTGGAATAGATTCTATGGTAAAAAAGGTTTTACACAATATCAAATCCTATTACCTGAAAAAAAATTCATTAAAAACTTGCAGATAATCAATAAAGTACTTAATAAGTATAAAAATAAACCATATCTTGCTGTACTAAAGCTTATGGGTAAAAAAAATAACAATTATTTAAGTTTTCCAAAAAAAGGGTATAGCTTAGCGATGGATTTTAAGTATTCTAATAATCTCAAGTCGATGATTGTTGAGATTGATAAATTTATTATTAAAAATGGTGGTCGTATTTATCTTGCAAAAGATTCTTTCCTTGCAAAAGAAAATATAAAAAAAATGTATCCTATGATTACAAAATTCAACAAAATTAGAAAAAGAGAAGAACTATTTAATTACTACGAATCCAATCAATCTTTAAGATTGAATATTTGATGAAAAATATATTAATCATTGGTGCTAACTCTAAAATAGCTTCTGAATGTGCAAAATTATGGGCTTATAAAAAAAATAATTTATTCTTGATAAGTAGAAATAAAAATAATCTCAAAAATTTGTCATTAGAATTAAAAAAAAATGGATCAAATATCGTCAAATATAAGACACTAGATTTAAATCTGTTAAAAAAAGATATTAGGAAAAAATTAGAAAAAAACCTTGTTAATTTAAGTAAAATTGATCTAGTACTTTTCGCATTTGGTGAACTATTGGATAATGATATAAAAAAAATTAAATTAAAAAATATTCACAATACTATTAATCTAAATGGTTTAATAACTTGCAAATTAATCTATTTATTCTCAAAAATATTTTTAAGCACCAATAAAGGAACTATTGCAACAATTACATCTGTATCAGGTGATGTAATTAAGAAATCTAATTTTATCTATGGATCAAGTAAATCTATTGTATCAAATTTTATTATTGGTTTGAGATCAAACATTAGAGAATCTAAAGTAAAATTGATCGATATAAAACCTGGTTTTGTTAATACTCCAATGACTAAAAAATTTAAAAAAAATATTTTATGGAGTGATCCACAAAAAGTTGCAAAGGATATTGTGTCAAAAATAGACAGTCATGTAGAAATTATTTACACACCATTTTACTGGAGATATATAATGGCAATTGTAAAGCTGTTACCTAATAAAATTCAAAATAAATTATAATGATAGATATTAAATCAAAAAAAATTTTTGAAAATTATTTTTTTATTGGAATAAGTGCTTTTTTTGTTTGTTATCCTTTTATATTAAGTTGGATTGCTTTTAATTCAGAAGCAATATTAAAATATTTTGCATCAGATGCCTTTTATTATATTGCTATAGCTAATAATAGTGGTTGGTCTCCTCTTTTCAGTTTTGATGGTGAGTATCCAACTAATGGATTTCACCCATTTTTTCAAATTTACTTAAAAATTATAACTAATTTATTTTTACAAAATGATATTGAGAATCAATTAATCTTTATTTACTTTAATTCTTTATTTTTACTTTTAATATCTTCAGTTTTAATATCTTACACACTGATTAATTTAGGATACTCGAAAGTATTGACTGTTATATCTATAGTTCCTGGTTTTTTTCATATTTTATTTTCTGATTTATCTCAACAAGGAAACATTTGGTATTTTAACAATGGTATGGAAAGTTCATTCTCAATATTTTTCTTTTCAATCCTAATGTATTTTATTTTAAATAGAAATTTTTTGAATATAAATAAAAGCTATATTTTTAAATACATTTTATTATCTGTAATTGTTACCTTAATAATATTTTCAAGATTAGATGACATCTTTCTTATTATAGTAATATTTGCATATTATTTTTTTGAAACAAATAATAAATATCAGAAAAAGCTTACATTTATTTTAATAGTTTTACCCTCTGTTCTTATAGCTTGTTATTGTTTGTTAAATTATGCTTATGCTGGAACTTTACTTCCAAGCAGTGGATCTTCTAAATTTGGTACATCTCTATACTATAATATGATGAGTTTTTTAAATCTTATAATTCCTGCAGGTGAAATCTTTTCAAGTAATAATTGGTCTATATGGCAAAAAACAAGTGGTCGTGCAATATTTATAGTTGCACCAATGTTATTATCTATTTTTCATATAATTTTTTACTCGCAGAATAAAAATAATTTGAACAACAGATTATTTCCAAAGTTACTATTTTATTTATCCTTTTACGTCTTACTTAAATCTTTATACAACTTTGTTTTTGTATGGATTTTTCATCAGGGTTATTGGTATTTTCCAATAAATATAGTAATTTTCAATTTTATTATCTTATTTTACCTTAATGAATTAATTAAAAATGTTAATTTCAAAAAGCTAAAATTTAACATCATTAAAAATGAAAATTTTAAATTAGTTGTTAAATCTATAATTTTTTTATTAATTTTATTGGTAGTATTAATTGTTTTTAATTCATTTAAAAATTACAATACAGAAAAAGAAATATTTGCTCTTGGTTTAAGTAAAATAAGATTTTTTTCTATTCTATTTTATATGTTTATATCTCTAATTATTATCAGCTATTTAGCTTTTAATTTGCAAAATGGAAAAATTACTTTTTTATACAAAAAAATTTTTTTGATATTATTTTTATTTGTAATCTGTAACTCTTATATCAATTCTAAACAATTCTTAAATCACGACTTAAAGAATAAACCATTTATTAATAGTAGTATTAAAATCAATAATGATTTATTAGAACTAGAAAAGACATTGGATAGTAAAATAAAAATTATTTCTTATGACGATGGAATAATAGCATCATATCTTGACTTTAATGTGATGTCAGGCCTAGGGTTTGCTCTTGACACTGAAGCCAACAAACAAAAAAAAATGGGTCAATTATTAGATTTAGCTTATAAGAGAGGTTATAGATTTATGACATCATTAAATTATATAGCAGATATTAATGTTTCCAAGGGAACAAATTTAAATAAATTTTTAGAGAGAAGATTTTGGTTAAGTGACTATGAAAAAAAAAACTACAATTTCGAACTTTTTTATAACGACAAAGGTTCTAATTTCAAATTAATACGTTTTGAAAAGATTAACTAATTGTTTTTAAATGCTCAGCCAGTCTTAGTGCTAATTGAACTATTGTAAAGGTTGGATTTGAAGCACCACCAGAGGGAAATATCGAAGAACTGACAATATATGCATTATTTAAAGAATGTATTTTTAGATTATGATCTACAACACTAGAATTTGCATTTAAACCCATCCTAGTTGTACTCATATGATGTCCATACCACATGTAATCGTTTGAATTAGGCATTAAATTTTCATCCATTATCCAATTCAATAATTTTGCTCTTCCGTGCTCACTGCTAGCCAACCATTTGGAAATATTAATAGATGTTTTTCTTATATTATCTAAATCAAACTTTGTCAGTTCATATTTAAAATTTATTTTAGGGATACCAAAATTATCCTTTTTTGTATTATCTAGCTCCATCATATTTTCTAAAATTGATCGTTGTTCACTCACCACCATGATTCTGCCTGTATATAATATTTTTTTTGTGATATTTGGGAATAAAATTTTAAACTCTTCTATTAAATCATAATTAGTATCAACAGGATTTTTAATTGAGGTTAATCTAATTGATGAGTTCAATATTTTGTTTTCTAATTGAAATTTATGTGTATTTTTAAAATACCTAACAGATTTAATCTTATTTGTTTTATGAAAATCCTTAAAGCTCACATAATTACCAACATAAAAATGAGGGTGATCATTAAACCCCTTACCTAATGTTTTAGAGTTATTAAAATAATTTTGTTTATAAAATTTATTATTATTTAATAAAAATCTTGTAGTTTCCAAACCACCTAAGGATAAGATAAAGTTTTTAGAATAAATTCTTTTTTTAGATTTTGTTTTAGCCTCGATAATATCCAAAGATTTGACACTTTTATTTTGTTCATCAATTACAAATTTGTAGGCAATGTTATTTAAATAAATATCAATCTTATTATTTAGGCTCTTGTATTTTTTGAAGAAAATTTGTTTATTGCTATAATCAAAATCTATTTCCTCCAAATTGAAATCAGTTAATGTTTTACTTTCTTTGGGCTTATTTTTAATTTTAAAATTTTCCTTGAGTTCTAATACTTTTTTTGCTTCATCCAGATATTTATTTAGTTCATTTATATCAAATGGCCATTCATTTTTATTTATATCACTTCTAGATATGAAATCTTCAAAATCTAGAGGTCTGCAAAATCCACCCCATAGATTTGTTGTACCTCCAAATAAAAAGGCTCTTTTTTCATCTACTGGATTAATTTTATTTTTTATAAATGAAATATCTTTATAATCTTTTAAAGAATCATTTTTTAAATTTCCCGCTTCAACTAAAGCTATCTTAATTTCGTTGTTTGATTTAATTATTTTATCTATAAATGTTAATCCAGCCGCACCAGCACCGATTACTATAAAATCATAAATCATTTAAATCATTTTGTTTAACCAACCAATTATTCAGTTTAACAAACTTACTTTTTTTATTTGTATAGTCTTTTTTATCTTTAAAAAAAATAATATGAGGAAATAATCCTATATATAAAAGTGCTTTAATGAAATTTCTTCTAATCATAATTAATTATTAATCCAATATTCTTTATTTTTTTGTATTTTATAACTATTTTTGTAATTCAATTTATTAATGAATTTTTCTATTTCTATCTCAGTTAGTTCCAAAGGAGTGTGTATCTTTAAAATATTATTTATTTCATACTTTGCTTTCAGCATTATCATAGAATTATTTTCCTTTAAAAAATAAAATATAGATAATAAAATTATAATAAATATTAAAATTTTATTAAAATTAATAAATTGTATTTTTTTCATTATTGTTGACCATAAACACCATATTAAAGTTTAAAAAAATTACTATAAAATATATAAATTGTAATATATAAAAAATTTAACATATTTGTTTATTTTTTAATTTTATGACAAAAATACTAGCTCTATTAACTGGAAGAGGCGGTAGTAAATATAAAGATAAAAATATAAAAAAAATATTTGGTTCACCTGTACTTTCATATCCTTGCAATGAAGCAAATAAGGTTAAAAATATAAATTATTTTTATACTTCAAGTGATGATAATAAAATATTGAGCTTAGCCTCAAATTATGGATATAAGAAAATTAAAAGACCCAAAAATTTGTCTAAACCAAATAGTCTTCATGTAGATGTAATTTTGCACTCTCTTAAATATTTAAAAAAAAAAGGTATAAATCCTGATATAGTTGTTGTTTTATTGGCTAATGCACCAATAATTAGAGCAGAATGGATCAAAAAATGTATAAAAATTTTAATACAAAGTAACGCATCTGCTGTAGTTCCGGTAAACCAAGATAATGATAAACACCCATTCAGAGCAAAACAAATTTATAAAAAATATTTAGTTCCTTACTTTAAATCTAAAAATAAATTATCTTCAAATAGACAAGATCTGCAAAAATCTTTTTTCTTATGTCACAATTTTTGGGTAATCAAAACTGAGTCAATCTATAAAAATGATGGTTTATCTCCATGGAATTTTATGGGAAAAAAAGTTTTACCTTTTGAGGTTTCAAAAACACATGATATTCATGATGATCTCGATTTTGAAATTTGCAAAATTTTACTAAAAAAAAAATAAGCCGATTTGTTTAAGTAAAGATATATGGGTATAAAAAATTTATTATATAATGAAATTAAGGTACTTTATGGAATTTTTAAGCATAATCAATTAAATGAAATTCCTTATCATTTATTTATACTTCTAATTTCATTCATAAAAAGAAAATACACATGTCTAGGATATTACAAAAATAAAAAGATTAGTTATAAAGATTTAATAAATTTTAAAAAATCAAATACTTTATTTGTAATTGGGTCAGGGGGTTCTTTAAACTATTTAAAAGAAAATGAGTGGAAGAAAATAGATAAATATGATACTATAGGGTTTAATAACACAATTTTTTTAAAAAAACTTAATTTTAATTATCATATAAATAGAGCCACTCATGAGGGTCCTGGTGCAATATTCTATGCAAATGATTATTGTAATTTCTTTTCTAAAAAAGTTAAAAATAATAATTTTTTCAAAAAAACTTTATTTTTATTTCCAAAAGGTATTGTTTCCAATTTTCCAAATCAACTTTTAGGTAATAAATTTTTTGGCAGACGAAATAATTTTTTTTTATACACAACAATTAGAAAAAGAAACTCATTACCAAGTAAAAATATTAAAGATGGATTGGTACATGATGCTGGTACTTTGACAGATGCTATTAACTTTGGATATTGTATGAATTACAAAAAAATTGTTTTAGTAGGCATAGATCTATATAACAATCAGCATTTTTTTTGTCCACCTAATACAACTTACACTTGGGACAGATTTAAAAAAAAAATTATCTTTTCTAAAATGGGAGCAAAAGGTATTTCACATAAAGACAAGCATAATACTGTCAATTTTGGTATCATCCAAACAATAGGAAAATGGAAAAAGTTTTTAAAAATAAAAGGTGTGTCTCTTGAGATTTACAATAAAAAATCTTTATTGAAAAAAAACCTTGAAATATTTAAGTGGAATTAACTATTTAAAAAAATTTTACTTATTACTCTTGTTCAATTATAAATATTAGCATAAATACTCATGAAAATAACTCATGCCCTCGTGGTGAAATTGGTAGACACAAAGGACTTAAAATCCTTGCCATTTATGGAGTGCCAGTTCGAGTCTGGCCGAGGGCACCAACAATGCTAAATTCACATATCCTTTTTGATAATACTAAAATATCTAAAATGATTAAAAATTTTCTAGATAATCAAATTAAAACTACATCATTAAATAAATGTAATTTAATAATTGTTGTTGGTGGTGATGGCTTTATGCTTTCTGTGTTAAAAAAATACAATAAATATAAAAAACCTTTTTATGGAATCAATGCAGGAAGCTATGGATTTTTGATGAACAAATTTTCTTTTAAAAGTACTGTTAAAAATTTGTCTAGGGCAAAACAGGTCGTTATTTCACCTTTAGAGATGGTAGTTAAAAATAAATTTAACAAAATTAAAAAATCTATTGCAATAAATGAAGTTTCAATTTTAAGACAAAGTAGACAAACTGCATCATTAGAAATTTCAAATGGGTCTCAAAAAATAATTAAAAAATTAGTTTCTGATGGAATATTAGTTTCTACTCCAGCTGGAAGTACTGCTTATAATATGTCAGTTTATGGCCCTATTTTAAATTTAGATTCTAAAAAATTATCTATCAGACCTATAAGTGCATTCAGACCAAGAAGATGGAAGGGAAGAGTAGTGAGTGATAAATCTAAAATCATTATAAAAAATCTTAATATACAGAAAAGACCTATTAGCGCTGTAGCAGACAATTATGAAGTAAGAAATGCTAAACTTATTTATGTTAAAATAAATAAAAAAATCAAGTTTAATCTTCTTTATGACTCTAATAGGAGTCTTCAAAAAAAAATAAAAATAGAACAAATCAGAAAAGAAACTAATTAATGATTAATAAAAATTTTGGGTTTGGAACTCAAATTAGAAAATCTCCGTATTTTGACTCTACTGTAAGATGGGGGGCAACTGGTTTTTCTGTTTATAATCATATGTACATACCACGTGACTTTGGAGATCCTGAGCAGAATTTTTGGAATTTGATTAGAAAAGCAATTTTATGTGATGTTGCTGTAGAGAGACAGGTAGAAATAACTGGTCCTGACGCATTTAAATTTATTCAATTATTAACTCCAAGAGATTTAACTAAATTATCTATTGGTCAGTGTAAATATGTTCTGATTACAAATTCAGAGGGTGGTTTACTAAATGATCCAGTTCTTTTAAGATTAGGTGAAAATCATTTTTGGCTATCTCTAAGTGACAGCGATATTTTATTATGGGCTCAAGGAGTTGCGGTAAATTCCAAACTCAATGTGAAAATTACTGAACCTGATGTATCACCTTTGCAATTGCAAGGACCAATGTCTGCCAACATTATGGTAAAATTATTTGGAGAGACTATAAAAAATTTAAAGTATTATTGGTTTAAAGAATTAGATCTAGATGGAATCCCTTTAGTAGTATCAAGAACAGGTTGGTCTAGCGAATTCGGATATGAGTTATTTTTAAGAGATGGCTCTAAAGGTAATGAACTTTACGAAAAGATTATGGATGCAGGAAAAGATTTTGGGATTAAACCTGGTCACACTTCTACAATAAGAAGAATTGAAGGAGGTATGCTTTCCTATCATGCTGATGCTGATATACACACAAATCCTTTTGAATTAGGCCTTGATCGTTTAGTTAATTTAGATGGTGACGTAAATTACATTGGTAAAAAAGCATTAAAAAAAATTAAGGCAAATGGAGTAAAAAGGTTACAAGTAGGTTTGGAAATAAAATGTGATAAATTAAGTGGACCAAATACTACATTTTGGCATTTAAAGCATAATAATAAAATAATAGGAAAAGTCACATCAGCCATATATTCCCCACGTTTAAAAAAGAATATTGCCCTAGCTATGGTAGATATTAAACACTCAAGAATTGGTTCAGAAATAGATGTCTCGATCGAAAATAAAAACTTTAAGTGTAATGTTATTGATAAACCTTTCTTTGATCCAAAAAAAAAAATTACATCAAAAAATTTATAAACTTTTATATCAAATATTTAAACTAAAATTGACCAAGGTAATTTTTGGAAAAATCATTTATCTTTTTGAATTCATTATTGAATTTAAAATTATATTCATCAGCATCGATACATTTATTTGAGAAATTATATTTATCCTGATTTCCAAATACACTCATTATTATTTCATTGTTTTTACAAATAATTAGCAATTGATTTAAATTTCTTTTATTAACTTGCCTCATTATAATATCGTTGAAGTTTTCAGGTTTTTCTGGTTGTTCAACATAATTTGGCGTAAGTTTAGAGCTTGGTACTATTAACATTAAATAATTCTCGTATTTATCTAACATTTCAAAGTTATCAGAGTCTTGAATTTCATATTTATCATTAAAATAATATTCTGCGCCACCGAGTCTTGTTACTACCCCTAATTTGAAAACACTATTTGAAAATCCTTTTTTTGGTGTATTAATCTTTGATACTCTGATCATATTATTTCGTAAAAAATAACCCAAAGTCTTAAATCCTTTATCATAATCAACATTATGATTTACACCTGGGGTATATCTTTCGTCTTTCTGAGTAAATAAGAAATTGTGATCAAAAGATATATTTTTATAAACAAGTGCGTAGGTAAAACATAAATTTATTAAACATATTATAGAGATCAAATATAAATTAGTTTTTTTTATAGTTTTTAAAAGA
>CACASS010000005.1 GCA_902535275.1 uncultured Pelagibacteraceae bacterium | reverse complement strand
TTGTTTTTTACACAATGAACAAGAATATTTTTTTTTCCTCTATAAAAATTTCTAAATGACGCATCTCCTTTTAGTTTTTTTAACTTATTTAAATTCATTAATTATTTTTTTGTTTTTAGAAATTATTGTAAGATAACGCTCAGTATAGCTTTCATTATATTTAAAGATTAAGCTAATACTATTTTTTATTTTTAGTTTTTTTATAATTTCTGGCCACTCAATTAAGGTTATTTGTTTTTTTAAATTTTCTTGGATACCTAAGTTATTAAGGTCTTTTTTATTTTTAATTCTGTATAAATCGAAATGCTTTATTAAAATTTTTTTTATCTGATACTCATTAGTAATATTAAAAGTAGGACTAGGAACTTCCGATATTTCCTTTCTATTTTTTCTTTGTAGAGAATTAATAATGTATTTAATGAAAGTAGTTTTCCCTACGCCTAGATTGCCAGTTAAAAGTATGAAATCTCCTAATTTAATGAACTTACAAAGGCGTTCAGCTACAAGTTTAGTATCTTTTTCTTTAGAAATATTTATTTTACCACTTCTAGTAGCGATAAGCATGAGGCTTGTATGGTCCCTCTGGTGTTACACTTATATAATCAGCTTGCTCTTTAGATAATGGTGTTAATTTTGCACCAACTTTATCTAAGTGAAGCCTTGCAACCTTTTCATCTAAGTGTTTAGGAAGCACATAAACTTTATTTTCATAGTTATCTGAATTATTCCAAAGCTCAATTTGAGCAATTACCTGGTTAGTAAATGATGCACTCATTACAAAACTTGGGTGACCAGTTCCACAACCTAAATTTACAAGTCTTCCTTCAGCTAACAAAATTAATCTTTTGTCATCTGGGAATGTTATTTCGTGAACTTGGGGTTTTACTTCATCCCATTTATAGTTTTTCAGAGCCTCAACTTGTATTTCATTATCAAAGTGACCGATATTACATAGAATAGATCTATCTTTCATAGCTCTCATATGATCTGCCGTTACCACATCTTTATTTCCAGTTGCAGTTACGACAATATCTGCTTGACCGATCATTTCATCCATTAAAACTACTTCGTAACCTTCCATAGCAGCTTGCAATGCACAAATAGGATCAGTTTCAGTAACTAATACTCTTGCTCCACTTTGTCTTAAAGATGCTGCACTACCTTTTCCAACATCACCAAAGCCTGCAACGATTGCAACTTTTCCTGACATCATTACATCAGTAGCTCTTTTAATTCCATCAACTAAACTCTCCCTACATCCATATAAGTTATCAAATTTTGATTTTGTGACTGAGTCGTTTACGTTAATTGCTGGCACTAACAATTGACCTTGTTCTTCCATTTTTTTAAGTGCTAGAACCCCTGTTGTCGTTTCTTCACTTAATCCTTTTACGCCTTTTAATAAATCTTTATAATCTTTATGCATAAGTGCAGTGAGATCTCCACCATCATCTAAAATCATGTTAGGTATCCAATCTTTTTTACCCTCAATTGTTTGTTTTACACACCACCAGTATTCTTCCTCTGTCTCACCCTTCCAAGCAAATACTGGGATACCAGCTTTTGCAATTGCTGCTGCTGCATGATCTTGTGTTGAAAATATATTGCATGAAGACCATCTACATTCTGCACCTAAATCAACTAGAGTTTCAATCAAAACTGCTGTTTGAATTGTCATATGAAGACAACCTAAAATTCTTGCACCTTTAAGTGGATTTTTGCCTTTATATTCGGCTCTTACTGCCATTAATCCTGGCATTTCAGTCTCTGCTAGAGAGATTTCTTTTCTTCCAAATTCTGCTTCGTTAATGTCTTTTACTTTATAATCTGTCATAAGGTACGGCTTGTAGCAACTTTATTTATATTAATCAACTTTTCATTGAGTCGCCGGGAAAATTATTTCAACTTTTGCACCCTTATCTTTATTATTTTCAGCTTTAATTTGTCCATTATGCAATTCAACTAAGTTTTTCACTATATTTAGGCCCAAGCCTGAATGTTCTCCAAAATTTTGAGGTCTATTGCTGTAAAATCTATTGAAAATTTTAGTGGTATCCTTCTCACTAAAACCGGTCCCCTCGTCAATTACGACAAGTTTTGGTTTGCCTTCTTTATCTTTACTGACCTCTACTATAATTTCTTGATTCTCATCACTAAAAGAAATTGAATTTTCAAGTAAATTTGCAATAATTTGCTCTATCCTATTGTTGATACCAAGTATAAAATAATTCTCAGATCCATTTGACTTTAATCTTATTTGTATTTTTCTCTTTGAATTATAAATATTATTAAAGTCATCAACTACAGATTTTGCAATATCCTTTATATCAATTTTTTGCATTGTTTCTGTGGAAATTACCGCCTCATCTTTCAGCATTTGAGAATAATCAGTAATTAATCTTTCTATTCTCTCAACATCATGGGACACGATATTAATTAGCTTTTCTCTTTTAGTTTTATCCTCTGTTTCTGAAATTATCTCAGATGCACTTTTCAATGAAGCAAGAGGATTTCTAATTTCATGAAGTAGATCTGTTGAATAATTTTCAGCGGTTGCAATTCTTTTATTTAATTCACTAGTCATTTCATCAAGAGATTTTGATAATATTCCTAATTCATCATTTCTTGTCTTAACCCTTTCTATATCTGTTTTTTCGTTACTTTTATCTTTTATGATTTTTGTATAAGTAACCAAATTTTTAATGGGTTTTAAAAAATATCTGTTTAAGACATATGAAAAAATAATAATAACCAAAAGTACCACAAGAGCTGTTCTAATAATAAAGTTCTCTCTCTCTTCGATTTGTGCGATTATGTTATCAGCATTTTCAGATATAAGAATATAGCCATTATTATTCAAATAATTAATACTCTTAATACTAAAAACAAAAAACTGTTCTTGGATTTGTTTTAAATAAGTTAAAGATTTTTCAGATCCTGATAAATAATATTTATTAAGATCTTCGTCAAAAACTGTTTCATTTTTATTTTCTTGATTACTAAAATTATTCTCACTCGATTGTTCAGTTAATTCTTCAATTAGTAATAATGATGATGGAATAGATCTTGTATCTCCTATCCAATTCAATTTATCGTCAAAAAATATTACTCTATCTAGTTTTTCAAAATAAGGAAATCGGGATTTTTTGGAAAATAAAAATTCGCTTATTCCATATTCATTTAATTTTATATTTGATTTTTCAAGATTTAATATTGTTTGAGAAATTATATCTGTATGATTTTTTTGTTTTTCATTTATCAAATTTTTTTGAATAGCACTTAAGTAAAAGAAAGTGATTATTATTATAAATATGAAGACTACTAGATTTATAAAAAGGAATTTCTGTAATATAGAGAGATTTTTTAGTATTTTTCCCATAATTATTATTTAACATTCCATCTATATCCACTTCCATATCTTGTTTCAATTGCTGAAAAATCAGTATCTACCTTTTTAAATTTTTTTCTTATTCTTTTAACATGACTATCAATAGTCCTATCTTCTATATCTGTATCTTCTCGATAAGCTACATCCATCAGTAAAGCTCTCTCTTTAATCATTCCTGGTCTTTTTGCTAGCTCCTCAACAATTTTAAATTCCGTTGTAGTCAGTTTATCGGGCAATTGTTTGCCATCCCACTCACATTCAAGTTGGGAAGGATCTAATTTTAACTTACCATGAGAAATTACATTTTTATTTTCTTCGATATTAATATCCTTGTCTTTTTTCCTTAATTGTACTTTAATTCTTTCAACTAAAACTTTGGTTGAAAATCCCCCAGTTTTACCAACAAAGTCATCTGCACCGAGTTTTAAACCACTTACCTCATCAGTAACTTCATCTTTGGAAGTTAAAAAAATAACTGGCATAGAAGTTTTTTTTCTAAGTTTTCTTAGAAGTTCTTCGCCGTCCATTCGTGGCATTTTAATATCAATGACAGCAAGATCAGGTGGTGTTCTTGATAATCCAACAAGAGCATTTTCACCATCAATATAAGTTTGAACCTTAAAACCTTCTTTTTCTAAAGCCATCTGGACAGATGTTAATAAATTTCTATCATCATCTACTAACGCAATTGTTTGTGACATAAATTAAAATAAAAATACTAAATTGTTCATATTAGGGCAATTGTTTGTTTTCAATGAAGTTCACCCCAATTTTCTCCAATATTCACATCGACTAAAAGAGGTATTGAAAATGAATGAAGTTCACTATCTTTCACGCTCAACATCAAATCCTTAATTAACTTAGTACTTTTTTTTGTTTCTTTTGAGTTTTCCTCGAAAATTAACTCATCGTGTATCTGTAACAACATTTTTAAACTATTATTTTTATTATTAGAAATTTCTTTATTTATCCTGATCATTGCTAATCTCATTATCTCTGATGCAGACCCTTGAATTGGAGCATTTATCGCTGCCCTCTCTTGAAAATTTCTTACATTAAAATTCTTATCGTTAATTCCAGTGAGATGTGTTTTTCTTCCAAATATATTACTTACATAGCCACTTTTTCTGCAAAAATTCACAGTTGTTTTCATATAATCTTTAATTTCTGGAAATTTTTTAAAATAAGAATTTAAAAATTCTTCTGCTTCATTATTTGAAACATTGATTTGTTTAGCTAAACCATATTGTGATATGCCATAAATAATTCCAAAGTTGATTGCTTTTGCTTTTCTTCTTGTTTCTGAATCAATTTTATTAATTTCTTTTCCAAAAACCTGACTAGCTGTCAAAGTATGAATATCCTCATTATTTAAAAACGCCTTTTTCAACTGTTTTACATCTGCTAGGTCTGCCAAAATTCTCATTTCAACTTGGTTGTAGTCTGCTGAAATCAATTTATTATTTTTTTCAGAAACAAAGGCTTTTCTTATATCCTTACCATCATCTGATTTTATTGGTATATTTTGTAAATTTGGATCACTAGATGCAAGTCTACCTGTTGAAGTAGCTGCTAACAAAAAAGATGTATGAACCCTTTTAGTATTTTGATTTATATGTTCCGGTAATGCATCTGAATAAGTATTTTTAAGTTTACTTATTTGCCTCCATTCCAGAATGAGTTTTGGAAATTCATAACCTTTAAAAGCTAGGTCTTCTAAAACTGAAGCACTAGTAGCAAAACTTCCTTTTTTTGTTTTTTTTAAAGCTGCTATTTTTAAATCGTTATACATTATTTCACCAAGTTGCTTAGTTGATCCAATGTTAAATGTTTTCTTGGAAATCTTAAAAATAGATTTTTCTAATTTTTCGATTTTATTTGAAAATTTTGAAGAAAGTTTGTTGAGTGAAGATTTATCAAGTTTAATACCTTTTATCTCCATCTGTGCTAGTATTTTAATTAATGGTTTTTCAAATAACTCATAAATGTTTAATAATTTTTCTGCTTTTAATGATTTTAAAAAAATTTTGTACAATCTATATGTAATATCTGCATCTTCAGCGGCATAATCTTTAGCTTCAGATATATTAACTTCAGAAAAATTAAGTTGTTTTTTTCCAGTCCCAACTAAATCTTTAAATTTAATAGTTTTATGACCTAGATGGATCTCTGAAAGAGTATCCATATTATGCCTATTTTTACCAGCATCTAGTGTGTAAGACATAAGCATAGTATCTTCCATAGAATTCAAAGTTATTCCGCGGTGATAAAAGACAATGAAATCAAATTTAATATTTTGTCCTACTTTTTTAATGCTCTCATCTTCTAAATAATTCTTTAAAATGCTTAGGACTTTTTTTTCGTTAAGATTATTTCCGCTAACGTGATTTAATGGAATGTAACATGCATTTCCAATTCTGTTAGAAATTGAAATACCTACTAACTTTGCTGTATGAGGGTCTAATGATGTTGTTTCAGTATCTATTGCAAATTCGCCTATTTCCTCAGATTTTTTCATCCAATCTTTAATTTCCATCTCATTATTAATTAATTGATAATTTTTTTTCTTAATTTCTGATGTTTTTTCTAAATTTTTCTCAATATCTTTAGTTCCAAGATTATTTGTGCCCCCATATTTTGAGATGGCAGAACTCAATAACCTATTGAATTCCATTTCTCTTAGAAAAGAATAAAGCTTGTCTTTATCAATACTTTTCAATATGAATTCCTCGATTTTATTTTTTACAGGTACATCTTTTTTTAATGTAACTAGTTTTTTACTGATAATTGCATCGTCCTTGTTATCTATTAATGTTTCTCTTCTTTTATTTTGTTTTATTTTTGATGCATTTTTTAATAAATTTTCTAAAGTTCCATATTGATTTATCAATTCAGCGGCAGTTTTAACTCCTATACCAGGTACACCAGGCACGTTATCTGTGCTATCACCAGCTAAAGATTGGACATCTATTACTTTTTCTGGAGTAACTCCAAATTTATTGTGGACATCGTCTTGATTTATAAATTTGTTCTTCATTGGGTCATAAATTCTCACCCCTTTTTTATAAAGCTGCATTAAATCTTTATCTGAAGAAACAATTGTTACCTTTGCACCTAAGTCTAAAATTTTTTCAACATATGTTGCAATTAAATCATCTGCCTCATAATTGATTAACTCAATTGAAGGTAAATTAAAGGCTTTCACAGATTTCCTGATGTATTCAAATTGAGGAATTAGATCGTCAGGTGCATCAGATCTATTTCCTTTATAATCTGAATATATTTCATTTCTAAAATTTTTTCTCGCTGAATCAAAAATCACTGCAAAGTGTGTTGGTTTTTCTAAATTATCATCTGATTTAGAGTCCTCTAATAATTTAAAAAGCATGTTGCAAAAACCGCTGACAGCACCAACTGGTAATCCATCACTTTTTCTAGTTAAAGGAGGAAGTGCATAATATGCTCTAAAAATGTATCCCGAACCATCTATCAAGTAAAAATGGTCACTTTTTTTAATTTTCTCCATAATGTAATGATATCTTAATTTTTATAAATGTAATAAATGTATGCCCTCATATGAATAAAAAAAACGTTTTAACTGTTAAAAACTTGAATAAAGTTTATTCAAAAAATGGTTCGAAACAAACTCATGCGCTTAATAATTTAAACTTGGAGGTGAAAGAAGGTGAAATTTTTGGTCTATTAGGACCAAATGGGGCTGGAAAGAGTACATTTATAAATATATTAGGTGGATCAGTTATAAAAACTGGTGGTGAAGTAAATGTTTGGGGGTTTAACCTAGATAAAAACCCTAGACAAGTTAGAGCCTCTATTGGGATTGTTCCACAAGAAGTAAACTTTGATCCATTTTTTAGTCCCAGAAAACTTTTAGAGCTTCAAGCAGGTCTATACGGAATTAGAGAAAAAGATAGAATTACGGATACTATATTGAAGTTAGTATCATTAGAGGAACAAGCTGACAGTTATGCTAGAGCCTTATCTGGTGGTATGAAGAGAAGATTACTTGTAGCAAAAGCGATGGTGCATCAACCTCCAATTATAATTTTGGACGAGCCTACCGCAGGAGTTGATGTGGAGCTTAGAAATACATTATGGGAAAATGTGAAATCTTTGAACAAACAAGGGGTAACAACAATACTAACAACTCATTACCTTGAAGAAGCAGAAAAAATGTGTGATAGGATTGGCATTCTAAGTGGAGGGAAGTTAGTAGCATTGGACACTACTAAAAATCTCTTAAAAAAAATTCAGACAAAAATTGTGTATGTCACCACAGATAAAAAAACTAATATTCAAGATAACACTTTTGAATCATTAAAAGTTATATCAAATGACGAAAACAAGTTAGTTTTATCATATGAGAAGAGTAAACTAAGCATAGACTCAATAATCTCAGAAATTAAAAAACAAGATATAAAAATACAAGATATTTCAACTGATGATGGCGATCTTGAAGATGTATTTTTAAGACTTACAAAAAACTAAATTATCTAGGAGATCTTTTAGACAGTATCCTTTGAAGAGTTCTTCTATGCATTTTTAGTCTTCTTGCAGTTTCAGAGACATTTCTGTTACATAACTCAAAAACTCTGTGTATGTGCTCCCATTTTACTCTATCCGCTGACATTGGGTTTTCAGGTGGGGCTGGTTTTTGATTTGGATCAGCTAAAAGTGCTTTTTCAACATCATCTGCATCTGCTGGCTTAGCAATGTAGTCAATTGCTCCCTCTTTAATTGCAGCAACTGCTGTTGGGATATTTCCATATCCCGTTAACATAATAATTCTACTTTTAAGGTTTGCCTTTTGAATTTCTTTTACCACCTCTAGTCCATTACCATCATTTAATCTAAGATCCACAACGGCAAATGCAGGGCTTTGTGATTTTACTGTCTCAATACCAATTTTTACACTCTCAGCTTGTGTAACTGTAAAACCTTTTTTTTCCATAGCTCTTGCCAATCTTTGTCTAAATGGATTGTCATCGTCTACTATCAAAAGTGATTTATCCTCGAAATCACTTAGTTTTTGAAGTGTTGGTTGGTTGATCATAGCCCTTATATGGAAGTAAATTTTAATATTTCAATAGCATTATTTACTTTACATTATTAATTTTTTCCCCATAAATGCTGCAATTATGAAACTTGCATACGTGATATGCAGGTTTTTTTTGTAAATTTTTTTTAGAGGTGCAGATATGCAAAAATTTAAGTCAGTTGAAGAATTAGTTAATCAACTGAGACCAACAGGACCTGTTTATTGTATTAGAAAAGAGTCAATTAAATTGGCTTCTAAATATTTTCAAAAAAAATTCCCAGGAAAAATACTTTATGCGTTAAAAACCAACCCTCATCCAGTAGTTCTTAAAACTATTGTTGAAAGCGGTATTAATCGTTTTGACGTAGCATCTATTAAAGAAATAGAGGCTATAAGAAAAATAAGTCCAGATGCAAATTGTTCTTATATGCATACAGTTAAAAGTAGAGAAAGTATTAAGGAGGCATATTTTAAATATAATGTTAAGGCCTTTTCTTTAGATACTAAAGATGAATTAATCAAAATTTTAGAAAGTACAAATTACGCAAAAAACTTAGAATTATTTGTTAGAGTTTCTGTGTCTAATGAACATGCGGAGATTGATTTATCTAAAAAATTTGGAGCTATCAATAACGAAGCAGCTGGACTTCTCAGGTTAACAAAACAGTATTCTAAAAAAATTGGACTTAGTTTTCATGTTGGATCACAATGTATGCACCCAATATCTTATTCAAAAGGAATATTTGAAATCAACAATATAATTAAAAAAACTAAAATTATACCTGATGTGATAAATGTTGGAGGAGGCTTTCCTACTATTTACCCTGATCTTATTCCTCAATCTTTAGATGCTTATTTTAACGAAATTAAAAAAGGTTTAAGTAATTTAAAATTGGATAAACTTCCCGAAATTATTTGTGAGCCTGGAAGAGCGATTGTTGCAGAAAGTGGCTCAACAATAGTAAGAGTTGATTTAAGAAAAAAACAGAAACTTTATATAAATGACGGGACGTATGGAACTTTGTTTGATGCTGGAGTTCCTAACATAGTTTACCCATCAAAAATGGTAACAGATGGAAGAATAATCTCCAAGAAATTAACTTCATTCGATTTCTATGGTCCAACTTGTGATAGCATGGATTATATGAAAGGTCCTTTTATTTTACCTAATAATATTAAAGAGAAAGATTATATAGAATTAGGACAGCTTGGAGCGTATGGATTAACTTTTAGAACTAATTTTAATGGATTTTACTCAGATGATATTTACGAAGTTGAGGATAATCCAATCATGACGATGTATGACAAAGAAACAAATAAAGAGTTTCTTGTTGCTTAATGTCAGTCAATAAAAACCAATCAAGTAATAGAAAAAGTGATTTACTTAGTAAAGAAGTAGAGCATATTGATATAACTTCTTTTGATGCTAGAAAAATCGTCTCTTCAATGAAAAAAATGTCTTTCGTTTCAAGAGAGACTGCAAATGCAGCAAATATTTATAATGAAATGATAAAAGATAAAGATTGCACAATCTTTTTAACACTTGCAGGATCAACGTCTGCTGCAGGATGTATGCATATTTATAGAGATTTAGTTAAGTATAATATGGTAGATGCAATAGTAGCAACTGGAGCTTCAATTATTGATATGGATTTCTTTGAGGCACTTGGTTTTAAACATTATCAAGGGTCGCAATATCAAGATGATACAGAGCTAAGAAATAACTACGTTGATAGAATATATGACACTTATATTGATGAAGAAGAGCTTCAGATGTGTGATAAAACTATTGGAGAAATTGCTGATCAATTAGAGCCTAAAAGTTATACATCAAGAGAATTTATAAAAGAAATTGGCAAATATCTTAAAACTAACGCAAAGAAGAAAGATTCATTAATAGAGGTTGCATATGACAACAATGTTCCAATTTTCTGTCCAGCTTTTACCGACTCAAGCGCAGGATTTGGGCTTGTAATGCATCAAGAAAGAAATCCAAAAAAGCATATCACAATCGACTCAATACGAGAGTTTAGAGAACTTACTGAAATTAAAATTAAATCTAAAGGATCAGGTCTTTTTATGATTGGAGGGGGAGTACCTAAAAATTTTATTCAAGACACTGTCATATGTGCTGAACTTTTGGGTAAAGATGTAGAGATGCATAAATATGCTATTCAAATAACTGTTGCTGATTCTAGAGATGGAGCGTGCAGTAGCTCAACATTAAAAGAAGCAAGCTCATGGGGCAAAGTAGATATTACCAAAGAGCAAATGGTTTTTGCAGAAGCAACAAGTGTATTACCCTTAATAGCAAGTGACGCCTATCATAAAGGTGAATGGAAAAATAGAGATAGAAAAAATTTTTCCAAGATATTTTGATTGATGATCAAAAAAATCAAAATTGGTTTAATACAAAGTAAATCTTTAGGTAGTATTCAATCTAATATTGATTTAGCTGTAAAAAATATTAAAAAGGCTGCAAAAAAAAAAGCAAAGATAATTTGTCTTCCTGAGCTGTTTTTGACTAATTATTTTTGCCAAACAGAAAGCCATTCAAACTTTAAATTAGCAGAAAAAATTCCAGGAACAGCCTCTAGAATATTTTGCGATCTAGCAAAAGAGCTTGGTGTTGTATTAAATATTACGATGTTTGAAAAAAAGACATCTGGGTTTTATCATAACACTAGTATCATTATTAATGAAAATGGAAATATTTTGTCTAAATATCGTAAGATGCACATACCTGATGACCCAGGATATTATGAAAAATTTTATTTCAGTCCTGGAGACCTTGGATTTAAAAGTGTTAAGACAAAATTTGGTAAGATAGGTCCTCTTATATGTTGGGATCAATGGTTCCCCGAAGCAGCTAGACTAACAGCTTTAAAAGGAGCTCAAATAATTTTTTATCCTACTGCTATTGGATGGCATCCAAAAGAAAAAAGAAAGTTTGGAAAATCTCAATTAGAATCTTGGATTACAATGCAAAAATCTCATGCTATTGCTAATGGAACTTATGTGGCTGCTATAAATAGAGTTGGGGTAGAAAAAAAAGGGAAAAAAAAAATTGAATTTTGGGGTAATTCAATGGTGATAGACCCTAGTGGTAAAATAATTGCGAAAGCAGGAAATAAGAAAGAAGATATTTTAGTTTGTGAAGTTGATTATAAAAAAATAGACACTGCTAGACAACACTGGCCTTTTTTAAGAGATAGAAGAACTGAATTTTATAAAGATATTCTCAAAAATCCTGAAGATGAGTAAAAAAAAAGATGAATTTAGAATGCCAGCAGAATGGGAGCCTCAAAAATCAGTTTGGATTGCATGGCCACATAATAAAAATGATTGGCCTGGATTATTTGAAAAAATTCCAAATGTAGTTGGAAAAATAATAAAATATTTAACAAAAGATCAAAGAATAGATTTATTAGTCAATAATTACAAAAGCATTTACACCACAAGAATATATTTAAAAAAAATAGGTTGTAATATTTCTAAAATTAAATTTCATAAACTTAAGACAGACAGACTTTGGCTAAGAGATTCTGGACCAATATTTTTAGTCAACAAGAAAAATCGAAAAAAGACCATGCTTGATTTTAAATTTAATGCCTGGTCAAAATATAAAAATTTCAGAAATGATAACAAAATCAATAATTATATTAGTAGGTACTTAAATATTGAAAGTATTCTGCCTAAAAAAGTAAATTCAAAAAAATTTGTAAGAGTAGTGATGGAAGGAGGTGCATTTGACAACAATGGATCAGGCTCCATCTTGCTTACAAAGGAGTGCTTATTAAGTAGAAAACAAGAAAGAAATAAAGGATTCAAAAAAATTGATTATGAAAATCTATTTTCAAAATATTTAAATGCAAAAAATTTTATTTGGCTTAATAGAGGAATTGTTGGAGATGACACACACGGGCATATTGATGATATTGCAAGATTTGTTTCAAAAAGTACGATTATGATAGCTGTAGAAAATAATAGATCAGATAAAAATTATAAAGCTCTTAAAGAAAAT
This sequence comes from uncultured Pelagibacteraceae bacterium, assembly GCA_902535275.1. Lineage (GTDB taxonomy): Bacteria > Pseudomonadota > Alphaproteobacteria > Pelagibacterales > Pelagibacteraceae > Pelagibacter. The sequence continues at coordinate 28,099 of CACASS010000005.1, read as the reverse complement.
TTAAAAATATTAAGTAAAAGTTACGACGAAAATGGGAAAAAATTTACAATTATAAAGATTCCTATGCCAAGCCCAGTTGTCATAGACAAAACTCGTGTCCCAGCAAGTTATTTAAATTTTTTCATAAGTAATAAAATTGTCTTGGTTCCAGTATTTAATGTGAAAGAAGACAAAAAAGTTATAAAAATTTTTAGAAAATTTTTTACAAATAGAGAAGTTATTGCTATTGATTGTAGTGATTTAATTTGGGGTTTTGGAGCTATTCATTGCATGACGCAACAAGAGCCAAAAATTTGAATTAAGCAGCTTTTAAAGTACCTAATAATAATCTAAAAGGTATCAACATTACTAAAGCTACAAAAATCTTTACTGCTAAATCTCCTAAAGACAGTGTCACCCAAGGTATTCCTGTTCCATAAAATGAAATCGAAAAGAATAAAAATGTATCAACGGTAGAACCAATTAATGAAGAGGCAAGTGGCGCAATAAACCATTTTTTTTGTCTTAATTGATCAAATATTTGTACATCCAGTAGTTGGGCAATAATAAATGCTGTTCCTGAACCAATTGCTATTCTTACTGAGATTAAATCTGCAAAATTTGTCGAGAAAATTAATGTAAATAAAATACCTATTGTAAATCCTATATACACAATTTTTCTAGCAACTAATTTGCCAAAAGATCTATTTGCCAAATCAGTTATTAAAAAGGCTACTGGATAACTGAATGCTCCATATGTAAGAATTTCTTGAAGACCGTAATATTGAATTGGAAATTGTACTAAATAATTAGATGCTAAGACAACCAATCCCATTAAAAATGAGAGTGTTAAAAATACTTTATTCATTATGCAGATTTACTGACTAAAGATTTTTTTAATTTTTTTAGCCTCAATGATAAATCTCTAGACTTCGCTGAAATAAGAAATTGGTCAAAACTACCTTTTTTATCAACTGATCTAACCCCAGCATTTGAGACTGTTAATCTTAAACTTCTCTTAAGTAGTTCACTTTTAAACTTAACTTTTTTTAGATTTGGCAGAAATCTTCTTTTAGTCTTATTGTTAGCATGACTAACGTTATGACCCTTGAGAGGTATCTTTCCAGTAAGTTCACATTTTTTAGACATAAATTATGAGCTTGTATAAGATCTGAATCTTATCGCGTCAAGATTAATTTTTAGTTCCAATGGCCTCTGAAACATTTTTAAATCCCTTATTTTTTAATAAATCAATTAATTCTGCACTTATTTTTGAAGCTATACGAGGACCTCTGTAAACCATTCCAGTATATAATTGAACGAGTGTTGCGCCAGAAATGATTTTTTCAAAAGCATCCTGTCCATTACTAACACCACCCACTCCTATTATTTTTGTTTTATCTTTTAGTATTTTATAAAATTTAGAAATTGCCTCGTTTGAAATCTTTTCAATTGGTTTACCTGACAGTCCACCCTTTTCTAATTTATTTATATTTTTTAAATTTTTTCTATTCTTGTCTGTGGTATTGGAAACAATAATAATTCCTATTTCTTGATCCATAATAATCTTAGATACTTCATTGATTTGATCATCATTAAGATCAGGTGAGACTTTGATTGCAAGAGGAATGTTTGAGTTCAATTCTTTTTTTTCATTTTTTAGCTTATCAATTAATGAATTTAATTCATCTTGGTTATGAAAGTCTCTTAAATTTTCTGTATTTGGTGAGGAGATGTTTATAGTTATATAATCAGCTAAATTATAAAATTTACGAAAACAAATTAAATAATCCTCAACTCTGTCTTTGGAGTCTTTATTTGGTCCAATATTTATTCCTAAAAAACCCTTTTTATTATTTTCCTTTATTGTCTGACTAATTCGTTCTGAACCAGAATTATTAAAACCTAATCTATTTATAAGAGCTTCATCTTCTTCAAGTCTAAAAACTCTTGGTTTGGGGTTACCAAATTGGGGTTTTGGAGTAATTGTCCCTACTTCGACAAAACCAAATCCAAGATTAAACAGAGGATTATATACTTCAGCATTTTTATCAAACCCAGCAGCAACACCAATTGGTGAAGATAATTTTTTTTCACAAAAAGTTGTTTCTAAAATATGATTATCTTTGGGTTTTGAGTAAGGAATATTATTTAATTTTAGTGCTTTTATTGCTAAAGAATGGGCTACTTCAGGGCTAAATTTAAAAATTAGTGGTCTTAAAATATTAAACATTTTCTAATTTACTTTTTATTAATTCTTTAGTTTCTTGAACTCCAAAAAAGCTTATAAAAAAACCAAATCGTGGTCCATTTTCTACCCCAAAAACTACCTCATATATTAACTTGAACCAATCGCGCAAATTTTCTTTATAACCATTCTCTTTGCCGACTGTATAAATAGTAGTCTGAATATCCTCTGGTTTCATTGCATCATCGCAGTTATCTAAAGAGTTTACTAAAGCATCTAAAGCGATTTTTTCACTTTCATTTGGTTTTTTATAAATCTTTTTAGATTTTATAGCGTCATTAAAATATTTAATTGCATAGGATATTAATTTGTCAAAAATTGGATACATATTCTCATTAATATCTTTCTTATATTTCTTTACAAACTTCCAAAGTAATTCTTTATTATCAGCATTACTGGTCTCAACTAAATTTAAAAGCATTGAGAAGGACATAATTGAATTTTCTTGTGGTATTTTTGAATTATGAACATGCCAAACAGGGTTCATTAGTTTTTGTAGTTCGTTTTGAGTTTTACCTTTTTCAATAAAATCAAGATATTCATCGACAGCCTTTGGTACTACTTCTCTAAATAGTTTTTTTGCTCTCTTTGGATTCTGGTACATATACAAGGAGAGACTTTCAGGTGATGCATACTCTAACCATTGATCGATTGTTATACCATTTCCTTTGGACTTAGATATTTTTTCACCTTTTTCATCTAGAAATAACTCATATGCAAAGCCAGATGGATTTGACTTGCCCAATAATTTTATGATTTTAGTAGATAAAATTGCACTCTCAATTAAATCTTTTCCATACATTTCAAAATCTACATCAAGGGCATACCATCTCATAGCCCAATCTACTTTCCATTGTAATTTACAATTGCCATCTAAAATACTTTGTTCTAGTTTTTTGCCGTTATTATCAAAAATTATTTTTGAATTTTTAGTATCTATCTCTGAGACTGGTATCTCTAATACAATCCCTGTATCTGGACATATTGGTAAAAAAGGAGAATATGTTTTTTGTCTCTCTTTACCAAGAGTAGGAATGATTATATTCATTATTCCTTCGTAATTTTCTAAAATTAATTTTAATGTATCGTTAAAAAAACCAGACTTATATAGAACGGATGAACTTTTAAAACTGTATTCAAACTTAAATTTATCTAAAAAATTTTTTAACATTTCATTATTGTGTTCACCAAAACTATTAAATTTTCCAAAAGGATCTGGAACTTGAGTTAAAGGTTTATGAAGATTTTCTTCAAGTTTTTCAGGATTGGGAATATTTTCTGGAACTTTTCTAAGTCCATCCATATCATCAGAAAAAGTAATTATTTCTTTAGGGAGGTCAGATAAATGATTTAATGCATTAACTATCATTGAAGTTCTTGCCACTTCACCAAAAGTACCAATGTGAGGTAAACCACTAGGACCGTATCCTGTTTGTAAAATAATTTTTCCTTTATTTTCTATATTTTTTTTTCTCTCTCTTAGAAGCTTTTTAGCTTCAACAAAGGGCCAAGCGTTTGTTTTATCTATGTTGGTTTTATCTATCACTTTTAATTAAACAGCTTATAAAATAACGTTTTTAATAATTCTTATAGAGTTGAAATTTATTTACCATAAAATAATGTCCAATCAAAATGTCCAATTATAAAACAGTTTTTTTTACCTTAGGAATTTTACAAATTATTTTAGGTTTATCGATGATTGCGCCAATTTTAGCGCAGTTTTTTTATGATGAATTAGATTCTAGTTTTATAAGTTCTGGAATTATAACTGTTATATTTGGAATTCTCTTTTTACTATCAAATTTAGATCATGATAAAAAAATTAGCTTACCACAAGCATTTCTTTTAACAGCATTATCTTGGTTGAGTATTGCTATTTTTGGTTCACTTCCATTTATATTTTCTGAGATAAATTTAAGTGCTACAGACGCTTTTTTTGAGAGCATGTCAGGTATTACTACAACTGGATCAACTATAATCACCAATTTAAATGAAACTCCAAAAAGTATATTACTTTGGAGGGGAATGCTTCAATGGTTAGGTGGAATTGGTATTATCGTTATGGCAATTACTTTAATGCCGCTTATGAATATTGGTGGAATGCAGCTGTTTATTATATCCACAAGCGATACCCCAGAAAAAATTTTACCTAGATCAAAAGAAATAGCATTGAGACTAATCTTGGTATACACAGGATTAACTTTTATATGTGCATTGTTTTATAAAATATTTGGAATGAACTTTTTTGATAGCATAGTTCACTCAATGACAACAATTGCAACAGGGGGTTTTTCAAATTATAATGAGTCTATTGGATATTTTGATAGTTCACTTATTGAATTTACATCAATTATATTTATAATTTTAGGAAGCATTCCATTTATTGCCTATATCAAATACTTAAATGGAGACAAAAAAATATTTTTTAACGATACACAAATTAAAACTTTTATAAAGATTGTCCTTTTTTCAATTCTTTTAATGTATCTATATCTACTTACAAAAAATCAAAGTTTTTTTGATACAAGTATTAGGTCAGTTGCATTTAATGTAATATCAATTTTAACTGGAACCGGTTATGTAACTCAAAACTTTAGTGATTGGGGTCAATTCCCATTAATCTATTTTCTTATTCTTATGTTTATCGGTGGGTGTGCAGGCTCAACAGCTTGTGGGATTAAAATATTTAGGGTACAGATTTTATTCCAGTTTGTTTCTGTGCAACTAAAGAAAATAATTTATCCAAGAGGTATATTTAAAGTAAAATATGAAAATAATAATATTGATGAAAAGTTTTTAGCATCAATTATTTCCTTTATATTTTTATATATTGTAATTTTTTTTATTATAACTGCTCTTTTATCAACAAGTGGTTTAGATTTAACAACTTCAATATCTGCTGCTGCAACATCAATATCAAATGTAGGACCTGGTTTAGGTGATATTATTGGTCCAAATGGTAATTTTTCAAATTTATCTGATTTTTCAAAATGGATTTTAAGCCTAGCGATGATTTTAGGTAGATTAGAGTTGTTTGCTGTATTAGTATTGTTTATTCCATCATTTTGGAGAAAATATTAATGTCTGAAACAAAACAAAGCTGGGTTGACTCATTATTAGTTTATAAAGATATAAGGATGTTAAGAATATTGCTTCTAGGAGCAATAAGTGGTTTTCCATGGGTATTAATTGCAAGTAGCTTAAGTCTTTGGCTTAAGGAAGAAGGATTAAGTAGATCAACAATTGGTTGGGCAGGATTAATATTTGGGGTGTATGCCTTTAATTATTTATGGGCTCCAATAATTGATAGAATACAAATTCCACTTTTGACAAAAAAATTAGGACATAGACGAGGTTGGATTGTCTTAATGCAATTAATCATTTTACTCAGCTTGATAGTTTGGAGTTTTATAAATCCTACACAAAATTTAGCACTTTTAATTAGTGTTGGATTAATAATTGCAATAGCTTCTGCAACCCAAGATATAACTGTTGATGCGTTAAGAATTGAACAAATTGATGCAAATGAGGGAAAATCCATGGCAGCTGGAGCAGCTATGGCAGTAGTTGGTTGGTGGACTGGTTATAAATTAGGAGGCGTTGTAGCATTATTTACTGCCGAATTTTTTCAAAATATGGGAGTAGCAGATTATTGGCAAGCTACTTTTTTGGTTTTAGGTATTTTAATTATTTTAATGAATATTTGTTTGATGTTTGTTCATGAACCAATTGATAATAGCAGACAAAATAATCAAAAAGAAACAGATCAAATGATTATAAACAAGCTTGGATCAAATAATGTTTTAACAAATTTTATTGCTTACATTTCGGGAACTATTGGTGGACCAATAATAAGTTTTTTCAAGAAAAATGGTTTTGCAATTGCAGTTGGTATATTAGGATTTGTGTTTTTATTTAAAATAGGTGAGGCATTTCTAGGACGTATGTCTATTGTTTTTTATAAAGAAATTGGATTTTCAAAAGGACAAATAGCAATTTATTCTAAAGGATTAGGATGGATAACAACCGTAGTTTTCACTTTATTAGGTGGTATAATGGCGATGAGAGCCGGAACAGTCAAAACTATGTTTTTTGCTGGAGGTTTGATGGCTATAACTAATTTACTTTTTGCATTATTGGCCTGGACAGGTAAATCAGAATTATTATTTGCAATAGCTGTGATAGCTGATGATATAACAGCTGCATTTGCAACAGTTGCATTTGTTGCTTTTATTTCTTTATTAGTAGATAGGACCTATACGGCAACTCAATATGCATTATTAGCATCCATTGGAACTGCTGGAAGAACTACCCTTGCCTCTTCATCAGGTGCACTAGTAGATTGGTTAAATGGAGACTGGGGTACATTTTTCATAATAACAACAGTAATGGTGATACCATCACTAATTTGTCTTTGGTTTATAAGGAATAAAGTTAAAATTGGTGCAAAATAGCTATTTCTGCAAGGACTCCTATTTAAACGTTTATGAGCTGGACTCAAAGAAATCAAATATAAGTACACAATTAATTTACGGCGAAAAATTTAGGATAATTGGAAAAAAGAAAGATTTTTTTAAGATCAGAACTGATTTTGATAATTACTTAGGTTTTATTAAAATCAAAAAATTTAATAAAGTTTTAAACAAAACTCACAAGGTCAGTATATTAAAATCAAAGATTTATAACAAACCAAAAAACAATATTAAATTTTTAACAAGAAAATACCTTCCATTTTCATCTGAAATTCAGATTGTAAATAAAAAAAATAACTTTGCAATGTTTGAAAAGAATAAATGGATAAAATTAAATGAATTACAAAGATTAAATAAAAGAAATTATAATTTTAGTAAAATATTAAAACTTTTTTTGAATATTAAATATAAATGGGGTGGCAAAACTTTTGATGGTATTGATTGTTCGGCATTACTCCAAATTTTTTATAAATATAACCATAAGTTCTTTCCTAGAGATACAAAAGATCAAGTTAAAATCAAAAAAGGTGTTAGGAATAAAAGAGTTTTTAAGAAAGGAGATATTATTTTTTGGAAAGGACATGTTGCAGTTTGTTTAAATACAAAAGAATTAATTCATGCATATGGACCAAGAAAAAAAGTAATAATAATGCCAATAATAAAAACCATTAAATTAATTGAAAAAACTACAAATTTAAAAGTGATTAAAATTATATCAATTTAGTTTTGATCTCTTCCAAAATCTGGTTTCGCTATATCTTGTTTTAAATTCAATATTTGCTGTCTTACTTTTTTTGAATTAACTAATTTTTTTCTCAATGTATTGTCATCTAAATTTTCAATATTTTTTTTAAAAGATTTTAAATTTTTGATAAATAAGTTTATTGCACTAACAACATTTTTTTTATTATTAAAAAAAATATCTCTCCACATTATTTCATTTGATGCGGCTATCCTTGAAAAATCTCTTAAACCTCCCGCACTAAATTTAATGACATCTTTTTTTTGAGTTTTTTGAAAATCTTGAGCGGTCTTTATTAAATTGTAAGCTATTAAGTGGGGTAAATGACTTGTAATAGAAAATATCTTATCGTGAACTTTCTCATCCATAATTATTACTTTAGAACCAATTTTTTTCCAAAAATTAACCAATTTTTTTAGTTTAATTTTGTTTTTGTCTTTAAAAACTATACACCATTTATTAATAAATAGACTTTTACTTCCATACTTTGGTCCACTTACCTCTGATCCAGATATCGGATGACTCATAATCCAATGAAGTGACTTTGATAGGCTATTATTTTTTAATTTTCTAATATTTTCCTTAGTAGAGCCTACATCGGTAATTAAAGATTTTTTACTTAAATGCTTATTTAAATAGGGGATAACTCTTTCATACTGGCTCATCGGAGTAGCAAGTATAACAAGATCAATATCTGAAATTTTATTATCTAGTTTCTTTAAAATAATTATTCTTTTATTTATTTTTTTGATTTCTCTAATATTTTTTTTTGATTTTTCGAAAACAAAAAAGTTTTTAGAAGTTTTATTATTTATAGATGCTCTTAAAATTGAAGATCCAATTAATCCACAACCAACGATTAACATATTTTTAAACATTTTTAAAAATTTTTTTCATCTGTTTAATTAAAAGTATATTTTCTTTCACATTCCCAATTGTAAGCCTTAAACAATTTTTAATACCATACGAATTCATCTCTCTAAGAATAATTCCTGATTTTTCAAGATTTCTCTCAACAAAGCTTGCATTTAATTTACAACGTTTAAAATCTAAAAGAAAAAAATTTGGTCCAATTTCATTTGTTTGAATACTATAAGAATTCATTATTTTTTTTATTTTTCTAGCCCAATCTAAATTATGTTTTACAGATTTTTTTATAAAACTTTTATCTTTAAGAGATTCAACTGCACATTCCTGTGCTATCTTATTTACATTAAACGGTGGTTTAATTTTATATAAAGCATCTATAATTTTTTTACTTCCATAACCCCATCCAACTCTGAGAGATGCAAGACCATAAATTTTTGAAAAAGTTCTTAATATAAATACATTATTTTGATTTTTAAAAAGTTCCAGGCCTGATCTATAATCTTTATTTAACATATATTCAAAATATGCATCATCGACTACCAATAAAATTTTTTTATTTAATCGCCTCCTTAGGTCTAATAGTTGGTTTTTAGAAATATATGTGCCTGTAGGATTATTTGGATTAGCTATAAATACAATTTTTGTTCTTTTAGTTGTTTTTTTTATAATTTCATCATTTGATACTTTAAAATTTTTTTCTTTAGACAATATAACTTTTGCTCCTACTATCTTTGCATAAATTCTGTACATTAAAAAACTGTACTCTGGCACGACTACTTCATCTCCTTTGTTCAAAAATAACTGACATAGCATTTGAATAATTTCGTCTGATCCAGATCCACAGATAATCTGATTTTGCTTGCAATTATATTTTTTTGAAATTATGGATGTTAATTCCTTAAATTTCCCATCTGGATACTTTGATATATTATTTTTGGATTTTATTATTGCTTTATTAGCATTTTTACTCATGCCTAAGGCTGATTCATTAGCTGATAGTTTTATAATACTTTTTTTTTTATTTAAGAAGGATCTTCCAGGCTTGTAGGCCTCTAGATTAAATTTTCTAAATAATGGAGTATTCATGATGCTTAATTTTATTAATAAATAGTCAGATAATTAGATAATACAATCAATAATTCTAAAAAAATTGACATCTAAAAAGCTATCTTATAAAAGCTTTTTGCGCTGATTTAACTGAATTGCGAGCGCTTTAAAAAACCTGCTAAATAAGTTTTTTTTCTCACAATTCATTTCAGCAAAATTTTTATGAGCAATTTAAATAAATGAAAAATATAATTATTGAGAAAGCTCTTAAGCTTGATTGTGGTAAAGAAATATCGAACTTTCCATTGGCTTATGAAACCTATGGAAATCTTAATGAGAAGAAAGATAATGCTATATTAATTTTTCATGCACTAACTGGCGACCAGTATGCTTCAGGCATCAATCCGATCACAAAAAAAGAGGGTTGGTGGAACTATGCAGTTGGTCCAGGTAAGTCATTCGATACTGATAAATTTTTTGTTATCTGTGCAAATGTTATTGGTGGATGTATGGGATCCTACGGACCAGCAACTATTGATCCTTTGACCAATAAACCTATAGGTACAAATTTTCCTGTCATTACAATTAACGATATGGTTAACGCTCAATACAATCTATTAGATTACTTAAAAATAGAAAAATTATTTGCAGTTGCTGGCGGCTCCATGGGTGGAATGCAAGTTTTACAATTCGTATCAAACTTTCCGAACAAGGCTAAAGTAGCTTTACCAATTGCTTGTACGGCTAGTCACTCAGCTCAAAATATTGCTTTTAATGAACTTGGAAGACAAGCAATAATGTCTGATAGCAATTGGAAAGAGGGATTGTATAATGAAAAATCAACAATTCCAGATAAAGGTTTGGCTGTTGCTAGGATGGCTGCTCATATCACGTATTTATCAAAACAAGGTTTACAAGAAAAGTTTGGAAGGAATCTTCAAGAAAGATCTGATTTAAAATTTGGATTTGATGCTGACTTTCAAATTGAGAGTTATTTGAGATATCAAGGTTCTGTATTTGTAGATAGATTCGATGCAAATAGTTATTTGTATATCACTAGAGCGATGGATTATTTTGATTTAACTAAACAATATGGAGGAAACCTTTCCAAAGCATTTAAAGATACCAAGACAAAATTTTTCATCATTTCCTTTACTTCTGATTGGTTATACCCAACCTCTGAGAATAAAGATATTGTAATAGCGCTTAATGCAATTGGTGCTGATGTTGGTTTTGTAGAAATTAAAACTGACAAAGGTCACGATTCCTTTCTATTAGATGTACCAGATTTTTTAAGCACTATAAAAAATTATTTAAATACAACTTATTCTAATATCGATGAAAGAAGAATTTAAAGTTATTTCTAAGTTTATTGAGGAAAAATCAAGAGTCTTGGACGTTGGATGTGGTGATGGAATTTTAATGGAATATCTATTAAAAAATAAAGTGGTAGATGTCAGAGGACTTGAAATTTCTAAAGAAAAAGTAAAAAGATGTTTATCTAAAGGTTTAGCTGTTATTGAAGGTGACGCAGAGAATGATTTAAAGCAATTTCCAGATTTATCATTTGATTACGTAATATTAAGTCAAACTCTTCAAGCATTTATGAGCCCAGAAAATGTTATTGAAAATTTATTACGAGTGGGAAAAAAGGTTATTGTTACAATTCCAAATTTTGGACATTGGAAAGTTAGATTAGATTTACTATTAAAAGGAGAAATGCCAGTTACAAAGAATTTACCTTATCAATGGTATAATACTCCCAACCTACATATGTGCACAATTCAAGACTTTTATAATTTTTGTAACAACAAAAGAGTTAATATTTATAAATCAATTTCTTTAAATGGAGAGAAAATTTCAAATATTACAACTTCAAATTTAAAATATAAAAACCTAATATCTGAATTAGGTATTTTTTTATTAGAAAAGTAAAATGAAAATAGAAATTGTAAAATGTTTAGAAGATAATTTTTCATATTTATTAATTGATGAGTTAACAAAGTCTACCATTGTAATTGATCCTAGTGAAGCAGCGCCTATTATAAATAAAATTGAAAGTCTTAATCTAAAATTAAGATTCATAATGAATACTCACCATCATTATGATCACGTTGGAGGCAATAAAGAGCTCAAGCAATTATATAATGCTAAGGTTATAGGTTTTAATGAGGATAAACATAGAATACCTGAAATAGATATATCTTTAAAAAATAATGAAACTTGGAAAGACGGTATATTTGAAGCAAAGGTTTTTCATATTCCAGGACATACTTTAGGCCATATATGTTTCTATTTTTTTAATGAAAATGCATTATTTTCTGGAGATACTTTATTTTCATTAGGTTGTGGAAGAGTGTTTGAGGGTACTCATGAGCAGATGTTTAATTCTTTGCAGCTGTTAAAGAGTTTGCCAATTGAGACAGAAATTTATTGTGGACATGAATATACACTAAAAAATTCAGATTTTTGCCTAAAACACGATCCAGAAAATAAAGCTTTAATTTCGAAAATTGAATTTATAAAAAATCGACTGGCCAAAGGTCAGCCAACTATTCCATCGACACTTGAAGAAGAGCTACAAACTAATATTTTTTTAAGATCAAAAAATGTTGAAAACTTCTCAAAATTGAGAGATTTAAAGGATAATTTCTAGGTTATTCAGCTTGACTAAAATAAGGCCCTGACTATATTGCTGTTAATTAAAAATTAGGGTCGTTAATGTCATACGCAGTTATACAAACAGGTGGAAAACAGTACAAAGTCTCAGCTGGTGAAATAATTAAAATAGAAAAATTAAATGAGTCAAATCCAGCCACTAAAGTGGAATTTAATGAAATTTTAGCTTATGGAGATGATAAGAGCATTGAATTAGGTGCACCAACTGTAGATGGTGCGAAAGTTGAAGCTGAACTATTAAAAAATGGCAAAGAAAGAACTGTTCTAATTTTTAAAAAAAGAAGAAGAAAAAATTCAAGACGTAAAAACGGACACAGACAACAGTATTCACTAATAAGAATTAACAAAATTTTTTCAAAAGATGGTAAAGTTTTATCAGAGGCTGAAAAGATGAAAAAAAAGGAAGTTGTAGTTAAAGAAGCTAGAAAAGAAAAAACTGAGGCTTCAAAATAAATAGGTAATTTATGGCAACAAAAAAAGCAGGTGGATCGTCGAGAAACGGAAGAGATAGTGCAGGCCGTAGACTAGGTGTAAAAAAATATGGTGGTGAATTAGTAATACCTGGAAATATTATTGTAAGACAAAGAGGCACTAAAATTTTTCCTGGAGAAAATGTTGGGATGGGTAAAGACCATTCAATTTTTTCTGTTGTTAAAGGAAAAGTTGTTTTTAAAAAAAGCAAATCAGACAGAACTTACGTATCAGTAAAGCCTAATTAGTAGACAGCTAATTAATTCTGTAAAATCATGAAATTTTTAGATCAAGTTAAGATATTTATAAAAGCTGGAGACGGTGGATCTGGTTCTCCTAGCTTTAGAAGAGAAAAATTTATAGAATTTGGAGGACCTGACGGAGGCGATGGAGGGAAAGGTGGTTCTATTATTCTTGTGTCAGAGAGAAATTTAAACACACTAATTGATTTTAGATATCAACAGCATTTTAAAGCTGAGAGAGGTAGAGATGGAAGTGGTAAAAATAAAACAGGAAGAGGAGGAGAAGATTTATATTTAAAAGTACCGGTTGGGACACAAGTATTTGAGGAAGACAATAAAACCCTGATTTTTGATTTCAAGAGGGAAAATGAAAAATTTGTTGCAGCTATAGGTGGTAATGGAGGTTTTGGTAACACAAGGTTTAAATCATCAACTAATAGAGCTCCAAAGAAATTTACAAAAGGTACAATTGGAGAAGAATTCTGGATTTATTTACAACTTAAGACAATTGCTGATATTGGTATAATTGGATTACCCAATGCAGGAAAATCTAGCTTATTAGCATCATTAACAAGTGCTACTCCTAAAATTGCAAATTATAAATTTACAACTTTAAACCCAAATCTAGGTGTAGCAATGTATGACGATAAAGAGATAACTTTAGCAGATATTCCAGGATTAATTGAAGGAGCACATCAAGGAACAGGATTAGGTATTAAATTTTTAAAACATATTGAAAGATGCAAAACGCTTTTGCATCTAATTGATATATCAGAAAATGATTTAATTAACTCATATCTTCAAGTGAGGGATGAAATGGGTAAATATAGTTCAGAGCTATTAAAAAAGCGGGAAATAATAGTGTTTAACAAAATAGACCTGATTGATGAGAACGAAATAAAAGAAAAAATAAAAGATTTTGAAAAAATTATCAAGAAATCCACTTTTACAACATCAACACTCGATAAAAAATCAGTATCTGATATTAAATCAACATTGCTTAATTATGTATCTTAAAGATTCAAAGACTGTTGTTATAAAAATTGGATCATCTTTATTGATTAATGACAAAAAAATTATCAGAGAAAAATGGTTGTCAGAATTTGCAAAAGATATTCAACATCTAAAAAAATTAAAAAAGAATATAATTTTGGTTAGTTCAGGAGCGATTGCTTTAGGATGTAAAAAATTAAAATTAAGTAAAAAAAAACTGAAACTTGATAAAAGTCAGGCAGTAGCATCAATTGGCCAAATTGAGTTAATGAATCTTTTTAAAAAAACTTTTAATAAGTCAAAGATCAATCTTTCTCAAATTTTGCTAACACTTGAGGATACAGAAAAAAGAAGAAGGGCTATTAATGCAAAAAGAACTTTTGAGAATTTATTTAGTCTTGGTTTTATTCCAATAGTAAATGAAAATGATAGTATAGCTACTTCTGAGATTAAGTATGGTGATAATGACAGACTAGCTTCTAGGGTTGCACAAATATCAAGTGCAGATTGTTTAATTTTATTATCTGACGTTAGTGGTCTTTACTCTAAAGATCCAAAATTAGATAAAAAAGCTAAATTAATTCGTGAAATAAAAAATATTGATCAAAATGTAGAAAAGTTAGCAACAAATAAAACTGGAGAATTTGGATCAGGTGGAATGAAAACGAAGATTGATGCTGCTAAAATTTGTCAATTCTCAGGGTGTCATATGGCGATTGCTAATGGCTTAATAAATAGACCAATTAAAAAAATTTTAACTAAAAATATATGTACTTGGTTTTTGCCTAAAATCTCAAAATTAGATGCGAGAAAAAAATGGATTATAAGTTCAGTTTCTCCAAAGGGAAAAATAGTTATTGATGAAGGTGCATTATCAGCTTTAAATAATGGGAAAAGTTTATTAGCTGCTGGGATTAAGGATGTTCAAGGTAGTTTTAGCAAAGGTGATCATATCAAAATCCTTAACAATAATATGACCGAATTTGCTAGAGGATTAAGTAGCTTCTCTTCAGAAGAAATTTTAAAAATTAAAGGTAAACACTCTAATAAAATAAATGATATTTTAGGTTATGTTTCAAAATCAGAAGTTATTCATAAAGATGATATGGTATTAATCAAATGAGTAAAACTTTAGAAAAAATTGGTTTAAATGCAAAAATTGCTTTTCAAAACAAAATAAGTAATAAAAGAAAAAATAAAGTATTAAATTATTACATTCAACTTATTTTAAAAAACCAAAACAAAATTTTGGTCGAAAACGCAAAAGATATTAAAATTGCCAAATCTAAAAAACTTAAAGAGAATTTAATTAAAAGACTTGCTCTTAATAATGACAAAATAAGCTCAATTATTAAGTCAATTAAAACTATTTCAAAATTTAAGGATCCAGTAGATGTTGATATAGAAACCTGGAAAAGACCAAATGGCTTAAAACTTAAGAAAGTATCAATTCCAATTGGTATTATTGGTGTAATTTATGAAAGTAGACCAAATGTTACTTCGGATGTGTCCACACTTTGTTTTAAATCTGGGAACTGCGTAATATTAAGAGGAGGGTCAGAGGCTTACTTTAGTAATAAAATTTTAGCTGATCTTTTTAGAAAATCTTTAGAAAAAAATAAAATAAATAAGAATTTTGTTCAGTTTATAGAGAATAAAAATAGAAAACTAGTCGACTATATGCTGTCAAAAATGTCAGAATATATAGATGTTATTATTCCAAGGGGTGGAAAAAGTCTTGTAAAAAAAGTTCAAGATTTATCCTCTGTTCCTGTAATTGGTCACCTTGAAGGTATGTGTCATACATATATTGATAAAGATGCAAATCTTTCAATGGCAAAGAAAATATTAATCAATGCTAAGTTGCGCAATACTAGCATTTGTGGAGCTACTGAGACACTCTTAATACATAAAAATAAATCTAAAAATGTAAATGAGATATTAAATGAACTCACTGAAAGAGGTTGCTATATTTATGCTGATAGAAAAATTTCTAAATTGTTTAATGGGAATTCAAAATTAGCAAATAATAAAACATGGTCGAAGGAACATTTATCTGCAAAAATATCTGTAAAATTAGTAAACAATATTAATGATGCAGTAAATCATATTAATAAATACGGAACAATGCATACTGATGCGATAATTACAAATAATAAAATTTCTGCAAAATTTTTTATAAAAAATATTAAAAGTTCGATCGCTATTCACAATTCTTCAACACAGTATGCTGATGGAGGAGAATTTGGTTTTGGTGGTGAGGTTGGAATTTCAACAAATAAACTTCCACCAAGAGGTCCTGTTGGACTAAACCAGCTAGTTAGTTATAAATATGAGATATATGGATCTGGACAAACAAGGAAATAAAAAAAAAATTGGTATTCTTGGAGGCACTTTTGATCCAGCACATAAAGGACATTTAAGTATCTCTAAAGAGGCAAAAAAAAGATTTGATATTGATAAAATTATTTGGGCAGTAACCAAAAAAAATCCATTTAAAGGAAAAAGTAGTTTAAGTTTAAATAAAAGAATTAATTTTGCAAAAAAAATTTCTAAAAAAAATCTATTTATAAAAGTAAAATATTTTGAGGATAAAATTAAATCAAATAGAACAATTGACCTGATAAAGTATATAAAAAAAAATAATAAAAAGACTGATATTTATTTTATAATGGGAGCAGATAGTTTGATTAATTTTCACAAATGGAAAAATTCTGATTTAATTTCATCTATTTGTAACATTCTAGTATTTGATAGAGACAGATATAAGGCTAAATCATTAAGTTCTAGAAGCTTTAAAAAATATAGTAAGAAAAGCTTAAAATTTATAAAATTTAATAAGGTCAATATTTCATCTTCTAAATTAAGAAAAATTTGATACTCTTTTAATAATTAATGGACAAAATCTCTTCTCTTCACAAGGATGTGGTCAATCTCTTAGATGCAAATAAAGCCCTAGATATTGTTTCAATAGATTTAGATGGAAAATCATCAATAGCGGATCAAATGATAATCGCTAGCGGGACGTCTTCAAGACATATCCAAGCTTTATCAGAGCAAGTATATGAATACTTAAAAAAAAATGGTGTAAGCAATTGTAAAATTGAAGGAAGAGAAAGTAGTGATTGGAAACTTGTAGATGGAATTGATCTTATTATTCATATTTTCAATCCTGAAAAAAGAAAATTTTATGAATTAGAAAAAATATGGTCTGAATTAATTCCTAAAGAAAAAGTAATTATATGATGAAAAAACTTAAAACATATTTTTTGTCATTATTTATTTATTTTTTTGTAACTAGTATTGTTGCCGTATCAGAAGAGAATGATATTTATAAAAAAATAGATGTTTTTTCAGAAGTCTTAGATAAAATTAATAAAGAATTTGTTGATGAGGTAAACCAAAGTGATGCAATGGATGCTGCAATCAATGGTGTTCTTCAATCCTTAGATCCTTATTCTGCTTATATGTCACCAGACTCTTATCAAAGTATGCAAACAGAAACGAGTGGAGAATTTGGAGGACTAGGAATTGAAGTAAGTATGGAAGCTGGGGTAATAAAGGTAATAACACCTATGGACGATTCACCTGCGGCTGAAGCAGGAGTTAAAGCTGGCGATTATATAGTAAGAATTAATGATATTCAGGTTCAAGGTAAATCTTTAAGTGAAGCAGTTGATATAATGAGGGGTCCTGTTGGATCAGATATTGAAATAACAGTTAGAAGAAGGGGTGAACGAAAGGCATTAGTTTTTAATATTACTAGAGAAAAAATTAAAGTTTCATCAGTAAAATCTGAGATATTAGGTAATCAAACTGGTTACTTAAGACTTACTTCTTTTAATGAAAACAGTAGTGGTCAAATTAGAGACAAAATTAAAGAGTTTAAAAAAAATGAAAATGTTAAAAATTATATTTTAGATTTAAGAAATAATCCTGGTGGACTACTTTCTCAGGCAATTAAAATTACAGATTTTTTTATAGATAGTGGAGAAATTGTTTCAACAAAAAGTAAAAGAAAATATGAAAGTAGAAAATTCTTTGCAAGAAAAGGTGATATATTAGATGGAGATACAATTGTTGTACTAATAAATTATGGTTCAGCATCTGCATCTGAAATTGTGGCAGGGGCGCTAAAGGATCACAAAAGAGCAATAATAATTGGAGAAAATAGCTATGGTAAAGGCTCTGTACAATCAATCATTCCTCTCAAAAATAAAGGTGCAATAAGATTGACTGTATCTAAATATTATCTTCCATCAGGAAAATCTATATCAGAAATAGGTGTCTCGCCTGATATTGAGGTAGCTGAAGGATCTGATGACTTTAGGTTTAATACTGATACAGACAATCAACTTCAATTCGCTCTAGAGCTTTTAAACGGCTAAAATGAAAGAGAAATATAAAAATTTACCACTTAGAAGTGGTGTTGGGATAGTTGTTTTAAATAAAGAAAATAAAATTTTTGTTGCAAAAAGAATAGATAATAAAAAAAACTTTTGGCAAATGCCACAAGGTGGGGTTGATAAGGGTGAAGACTTTTATGAGGCTGCAATTAGAGAATTAAAAGAAGAAACTAGTATTAAATCAGTAAGGTTAATTAAAAAAATTGATGGCCTACTTACCTACCACTTACCAAATGAATTATTAGGAATTATTTGGAAAGGTAAATTTAAAGGTCAAAAACAACAATGGTATATAATGAGATTTAATGGTGAAGAAAAAGAAATTAATATTAATACAAAACATCCAGAATTTCTTGAATGGAGATGGGTAGATCCAGATAAAATTACTGAACTTGTGGTAGAATTTAAACTACATGTATACGAAAAAATTCAAGAAGAAGTAAAAAAAATTTTAGTTAATTGATTTTAATACTTCAAATTTTTGATCAAGCAAATATTTTTCCTGATCATTTATATCAGATTTATTAAGTTCTTCCTCAGCAGATTTCTGAATTTCTGAAATTTTTTCTTTATCAATGTCTTTTAAATTTAAAATAAGACTTGTAAGTATAGAAAGATTATTATCTTTAAATTCAATTATTCCGTCATTTACATAAAAACTTTCCTCGCCAGACTTTGAAAATATTTTAATTATTCCTGGTTTTAAAAAAGAAATAATAGAAATATGATCTTTTAAAATCCCTATCTCACCTTCAAATGCAGGGACAACTACCTCGGTGACATCATTTTTTGATAAAAATGATTTTTCAGGGTTTACTATTTCTACAGAATATTCTTCGCTCATTATGCAGCAGCTTCCTTAGCTAAACTCTCAGCTTTTTGAATAGCTTCTTCAATAGTGCCAACCATATAAAATGCAGCTTCTGGTAAGTGATCATATTCACCTTTGCAAATAGCATCAAAGCCTTTGATAGTTGACTCTAAATCTACAAGCTTACCTGGCGAGCCAGTAAATACTTCAGCTACAAAGAAAGGTTGAGAAAGAAATCTTTGTATTTTTCTAGCTCTAGCAACAACTAATTTATCCTCTTCTGACAATTCATCCATACCTAAAATTGCGATAATATCTTGTAAAGATTTATAAGTTTGCAGAACTTTTTGTACTTCTCTAGCAACTCTATAATGTTCGTCACCAACTATTCTAGGATCTAAAATTCTAGAAGTTGAGTCTAGTGGATCTACCGCTGGGTAAATTCCAATTTCAGCAATCTGTCTAGAAAGTACTGTTGTTGCATCTAAGTGAGCAAATGAAGTTGCAGGTGCAGGGTCAGTTAAGTCGTCTGCAGGAACATAAATTGCCTGAACAGATGTAATTGAACCTTTATTCGTTGTTGTAATTCTTTCCTGTAAGTTACCCATGTCAGTTGCTAATGTTGGTTGATATCCCACAGCTGAAGGTATTCTACCAAGCAATGCAGAGACCTCAGATCCTGCTTGTGTAAACCTAAAAATATTATCAACGAAGAACAGCACATCTTGACCTTCTTGATCTCTAAAGTACTCAGCAACAGTTAATCCAGTTAAAGCAACTCGCGCTCTTGCTCCTGGAGGTTCATTCATTTGTCCATAAACTAATGCTGCTTTAGAACCTTCTCCATCAGTTTTAATTACGCCAGAGTCAATCATTTCATGGTATAAGTCGTTTCCTTCTCTAGTTCTTTCTCCCACTCCTGCAAAAACAGAAAATCCACCATGAGCTTTTGCAACGTTGTTAATCAATTCCATAATTAAAACAGTTTTACCAACTCCGGCTCCACCAAATAAACCAATTTTACCACCTTTTGCATAGGGTGCTAAAAGATCAATAACCTTTATTCCTGTAACAAGTATTTCAGTTTCTGTTGATTGATCATTAAATTCTGGTGCAGCTCTATGAATTGGCCAGTTATCTGAACTTTTAACTTCTCCTCTTTCATCAATAGGCTCACCAATCACATTTATAATTCTTCCAAGAGTCTCCGGCCCCACTGGAACTTTAATTGGAGCAGCTGTGTCTGTTACCTCGTCTCCTCTTTTAAGACCTTCTGTTGCATCCATTGCAATTGTTCTGACACTTGACTCCCCTAAGTGTTGAGCAACTTCTAAGACTAATCTATTTCCACCGTTATCGCACTCTAATGCAGTTAAAATTTCTGGTAGTTCTCCCTCAAATTTTACGTCTACTACCGCCCCAATGATCTGTGTTATTTGTCCTTTTCTCATAATTATAAACTTTCTGCTCCTGAAATTATTTCTATTAACTCTTTAGTAATTGCTGCCTGACGACTTCTATTATACTCGATAGTAAGTTTGTCAACCATTTCACCTGCGTTTCTGGTTGCATTATCCATTGCACTCATTCTTGAACCTTGCTCGCTAGCTGAATTCTCTAACATCGCTTTAAAAATCTGAGTTGAAATATTTTTAGGTAACAAGTTGCTCAATATCTCATCTTCTTCGGGTTCAAATTCATAGTTATCTTCTGATGAATTTTCATCTTTTTCAGATGTTTTTAAAGGAATAATTTGTTGTTCTTGTGGTATTTGAGTAATTACATTCTTAAATTGGTTATAAAAAATTGCACATACATCAAATTCTTTTTTTTCAAATTTTTCAATGACTATCTTACCAACTTTATCAGCATCAAAATAATTAATATTTTTTGATTCTTTAAAAGATATTCTTTCGATAATATTATCACCGTATAAACGTTTTAGTTGGTCATAACCTTTGGTTCCCACTGTAATAATTTTTAAAGTTTTTCCTTCATCTAAAATTTTTTGAAAATATAGTTTAGCTTTTTTAATAATATTTGTATTAAAACCTCCGCAAAGACCTCTATCTGATGTCATTACTACACATAGATGCACTTTATCTTCACCAGTACCAGATAAAAGTTTCGGAGCGTTATCAATGTCAGATATACCATTTGATAAGTTTAAAATAATATTGTTCATTTTATCAGAGTAAGGTCTACCTTTCTCAGCACTCTCCTGGGCTCTTCGCAGTTTTGCAGCAGCAACCATTTTCATTGCCTTCGTAATCTTCTGCGTAGACTTAACACTTGATATTCTTTTTTTTAGATCGTCTAAACTAGCCATTATTTTTATGAGTTAAAATCTTTCTTAAGTTGTAAAATAATTTCATTCAATTCTTTCTCTTTATCATCTTCAAGTTTTCCTGAAACTGTGATTGATTCAATAATATCTGGCTTTTCAGATTTACATTTTTCAATAATTTTACTCTCAAAATTTGAAATATCCTTTTGTTCAATATCATCAAGATATCCTCTAACTCCACAAAATACAGAAATGACTTGTTCTGCAACTGTCATAGGAGAATATTGATTTTGCTTTAAAAGTTCAGTTAATTTTGATCCTCTGTTAAGCAATTTCTGAGTAGACGCATCGAGGTCTGAACCAAATTGTGCAAACGCAGCCATTTCACGATATTGCGCTAGCTCCAATTTCATTGACCCTGAAACTTTCTTCATCGCTTTGGTTTGAGCAGATGATCCAACTCTTGATACGGATAATCCAACATTTATGGCAGGTCTTATACCTTGGTTAAAAAGTTCGGTTTCAAGAAATATTTGACCATCAGTAATTGAAATAACATTTGTTGGTATAAATGCAGAGACATCGCCACCTTGGGTTTCGATTATTGGAAGAGCGGTTAATGATCCTCCACCATGCTCATCACTTAATTTTGCAGCTCTTTCAAGTAATCTACTATGTAAGTAAAACACATCTCCGGGATATGCTTCTCTTCCAGGAGGTCTTCTTAATAAAAGTGACATTTGTCTATATGCAACAGCTTGTTTTGATAAGTCATCATATATAATCAAGGCATGCATCCCATTATCTCTAAAATACTCACCCATAGTACATCCAGTATAAGGGGCTAAAAACTGCAAAGGTGCTGCATCAGATGCAGTTGCTGCAACTATTGTTGTGTACTCCATTGCACCAGCTTCTTCTAGTGTTTTTTCAATCTGTCTAACGGTAGATCTCTTTTGGCCTACGGCCACATAAATACAATATAATTTTTTCTTCTCGTCACCTGACTCGTTAATTTTTTTCTGGTTTATGATAGCATCAATTGCGACTGCTGTTTTACCTGTTTGTCTATCACCAATAATTAATTCTCTTTGTCCTCTTCCAATTGGAACTAGACTATCAATTGATTTAAGGCCAGTCTGCATTGGTTCACTTACAGATTTACGTGGAATTATGCCAGGAGCTTTAACCTCAACCCTACTTCTTTTTAAACTTTTGTCTAATGCACCTTTTCCATCAATTGGGTTTCCTAAACCATCAACTACTCTACCAAGCAATTCTTTCCCAACTGGTGTATCAACAATCGCACCAGTTCTTTTTACAGTATCCCCTTCTTTAACTGCTTTATCATCACCAAAAATTACAACACCAACATTTTCACTCTCTAAGTTTAATGCCATTCCTTTCGAGCCGTCAGAAAATTCTACCATTTCTCCAGCTTGAACATTATCTAATCCATATATTCTTGCTATACCATCACCCACTGATAAAACTTGACCAACCTCTGTAACCTCAGCTTTATCTCCAAACTTTTTAATTTGTTCTTTTAATATTTGTGTTACTTCTGAAGGATTTATTTCCATTTAAGCCTCTATCATTGTATTTTCAATTTGTTGTAATTTATTTTTAATAGAGGTGTCTACCATAATACTGCCAACTTGTATTACTAAACCTCCAATTAAACTTTTGTCATATTTATAGTCTAATTTTATTTTTGCATTAAAATTTTGAGATAGTTCGTCTTTTATTTTATTTACTTGTTCTCCTGATAATTCTTTAGAGGAAATTAGTTCAGCTTTTACTTCTCCTCTTTTTTTCGAACAAGTATCTATAAAATCTTGAAGAATTGTTCTTACATAAAAAAATCTTCTTTTAGATATTAGAAAACCTAAAAATTTTGACATTAAAGAGTTTAATTTATAATTTTCGGCAATTTTGTTAATTACATCCTGAAGTTCATTTACAGAGTTAGTTGGATCTTTTATTAATGAACTAAAATCTTTGCTTTCATCTATTAATCTTAAAAAAGATATTGATTGTTTTTCAACCTCATCTATTGAATTATTTTCATTAGCTAGTTCATATAGTGCTAAAGAATACCTGCTTGCTGTAGTTGCTGAAAAACTGTTATTTTTGCTCAATTTTAACTCTTTATTTTAGAAGATTTTTTTTGGATTAAGTAGCATATGAGTTTGGTGTCTTCAAGTAACAGATTGACTAAATAGTGCAAAATTTGTCAATTAATTAAAGGTTATTGGGTCAACATCAACTGTTAGTTTTATTTCTTTAGGTAATTTGTATGTAATTAAGATTTCACTCAATCTTTTTTGAATATTAGAACCCTTTTTAGATCTTATCAAAAGTCTCTGCCTATACTTTCGTCTAACCCGATATATAGGTGCATTAACAGGTCCCAAAATTTTGTCGTTTAAGGATTCTGATAACATTTTTTTTATGTGCATTGATTCTTTTTCTAAACTTCTTTCATTTGAAGAGGTGAGTATTAATGAAACAAATCTTTCATAAGGTGGTAGATTATTTTTCTCTCTTAATTTCAATTCATTTTCTAAAAAAATAAAAGGATCAGGATTTGTTATTTGATTTATAATACTTTGGTTTGAGTTGTATGTTTGAAAATATACTGTAGCTGGTTTACCAGTTCTACCAGCCCGTCCAGATAATTGGTGATAGAGTTGTAAGTTTTTTTCCGCAGTTCTTAAATCATGTCCATTTGAATTAAGATCAATATCTAAAATAACAATACAGTTTAATTTTGGAAAATGAAAACCTTTAGAAATTAGTTGTGTTCCAATAAGTATATCAATTTTTCCTTTAATTATATCTTCTAATTTTTTTTTAGAAGATTTTTTATTTATGGTATCACTTGAAAAAATTGATATTCTTTTATTTGGGAATTTGAGTTTAACCTCTTCAGAAATTCTCTCTACTCCAGGGCCACTAAAAACAAAATCACATACTTCACCTTTCTTACAATTCCTGCTTAACTGAGATTGAAAACCACAATAATGACAAAGTAATTTATTTTTATGTTTGTGATAAACTAAATTTATTGAACAATTTGGACAGGAATAAACATTTAAACATTTCTTACAAAGAGCATATGGAGCAAAACCTCTTCTATTAATAAAAAATAATACTTGGTCATTTTTTTTTAAGTGATTATTTACCTTTTCTAAAGTTTTATTAGCAATCCATGATTGTTTATCCAACTTATTTTTGTTTAAGTCTATTATTTTATATGAAGGTAAATTTGCATCTTTATATCTTTTTGTTAAACGTGATACAGAGTATTTCTTTTTCTTAATATTTGCATATGTTTCTATTGAGGGCACAGCAGTAACAAGATTGATAGGGATATTTTCAAAATTAGCTCTAGCAATTGCCATGTCTCTTGCATTGTAAATTACTCCTTCGTCTTGCTTGAATGATTGATCGTGCTCTTCGTCTACAACTATAATTCCAAGATTTTTAAATGGTAAAAATAATGAAGAGCGAGCTCCGATAATTACATTAATTTTTCCTGATGATACTCCACTCCAAATTATTTTCTTTTTTTTAGGTGTTATTCCAGAGTGCCACACTGCAGCACTGAAACCAAAAAATTCTTCAAATTTGTTTTCAAATTCTGCAGTTAAACCAATTTCAGGTAGTAGAATCATTGCTTGATACCCTTTTTCTAACAATTGTTTTATATGTTTAAAATAAACAATTGTTTTTCCTGAACCTGTAGTCCCTTGTAAAAGATGGACCCTAAATTTATTATTTTTTTTTGACATTTCCTCAAATATTTCTCTTTGATCTGAAGACAGGGTAAACTTATTTACAAACTTTTGTTTATTATAGGATAGATAATTTTCATCTTCATAATTAGTGATTGCTTCTCCACTAAGTAAATGTAGTTTTAAACACATTCCTTTTGGCACTAAGTTGTATTCAGAAAACCAATTCAAAAAGGTTATAATTTCTTTTTTAAGTGGTTCAATTTCTATTTTTCTAAGAATTTTTTTTATCTGAAAATTTTTGTTATTTTTTTCTTCAAATTCATTCCATACAACTCCTGTTATTTTTGATTTTCCAAAGGGAACACAAACATAATCTCCAACTTTAAGATCTAAGTCACTTTCATATGTAAAAGGGAAGTTGAATATATTGGGTATTAGGACAGGATATTTCATAAATAAATTATGAAATATACTAAGAGTGAATTTGTCTTTTATCTACAGATAAAGCAGCTTCTTTTATCGCTTCTGAAAAAGTAGGATGAGCATGACATGTTCTTGCGATATCTTCAGAACTAGCACCAAATTCCATTGCTATGGACATTTCTGCAATCATTTCTCCAGCATGAGGTCCGATTATATGTACTCCCAATACTCTATCTGTTGTACTTTCAGCTAATATTTTGACGAATCCCTCTGGCTCATTTATTGCTTTAGCTCTTGAATTCGCTATAAACGGAAATTTACCTACTTTGTAGTTTACTTTTTTCTCTTTTAATTCTTCCTCGTTTTTACCAACATAGGCTACCTCAGGTGAAGTATAAATTACTCCAGGTATAATATCATAATTTACATGACCAGACTGTCCAGCAATTAACTCTGCTACTGCTATTCCTTCCTCCTCAGCTTTATGAGCTAACATTGGACCATCTATTACATCTCCTATTGCATAAACATTTTTAACATTAGTCTCAAAATTTTTATTAACTGTAATTTTTCCTTTTTTATCGAGATTTACTCCAATTTTTTCTAAATTTAATTTATCAGTGTAAGGTTTTCTTCCAACAGAAATTAAAACTACATCAGCTTCAATTTTGTTTTTTGCTTCTTTATTAGAGGTTTCTATTATTACTCCTTGGTCATTTTTAGAAATTTTTTCAACTTTAGTATTTAATTCAAATTTAATATTTTGTTTTTTTAATATTTTCATAAATTCATTTGAAATTTCTTTATCAAGTCCTGGTGTTATGTGGTCTAAATATTCTATAACATAAACCTCAGTTCCTAGTCTTGACCATACAGAACCCATCTCCAAGCCAATATACCCGCCCCCAACAACAACCATTTTTTTTGGAAGTTTTGAAATATTAAGAGCTCCTGTTGATGAAAGAATTTTTTTTTCGTCAAAATCTATTCCTGGAAGGGATAAAGGCTCCGATCCAGTGCTTATTATAGTTTTATCAGTTTTAATTTTTATTTCTGATTTATCATTTTTGACTAATATTTCATTTTTTTCATTAAAAGATCCCACTCCTTTAATGTAAGTAACTTTATTTTTTTTAAATAAAAACTCCACTCCTTTTGTAAGTGTTGAAACTGAACTATCTTTATTGCTCATCATTTTTTTCAGATTAAGCTTAATTTCCCCCGTTTCGATTCCAATATCAGAGAAGTTTTTAGCTCTATGAAAACTTTCTGACATATTTAATAGGCTTTTAGATGGAATACATCCTATATTAAGACAAGTGCCTCCCAAAGATCCTCTGGACTCTACACATGCAGTTTTTAATCCTAATTGTGATAATCTAATCGCACAAACATATCCTGCAGGACCTCCTCCAATTACAGTAACATCAAATTTTTCAACCATTAGATATTTAAAAACAATCTTCTAGGGTCTTCTAAATTTTCTTTAACAGTTTTTAAGAACGACACGGATTCCTTTCCATCAATAATTCTGTGATCATAAGACAAAGCTAAGTACATTATTGGTTTTATTTTTATCTCACCATTATCATTTACTGGTCTTTCAACAATATTATGCATACCTAATACGCCTGATTGAGGAGGGTTTAATATTGGTGTTGAAAGCATGGAACCGTATACACCTCCATTGCTAATTGTAAATGTACCTCCTTGTAAGTCCTCAATTGTTAAACTACCTGTGTTTGCTTTTTCAGATAATTTTTTAATTTCTTTTTCTATTTCAGCAAATGACATCTCATCTGCATTTCTAAGCACTGGAACTACTAAACCTTTTTCAGTTCCAACAGCAAAACTAATATTATAATAATTCTTATAAATTATGTCTTGATCTTCTATCTCAGCGTTAATTGCTGGAAATAATTTTAGTCCAACGACAGAGGCTTTAACAAAAAAAGACATGAGACCTAGCTTTATTCCGTATCTGCTTTTGAAATCTTCTTGATTATCTTTTCTCATTGCCATAATCCCAGACATATCTACCTCGTTAAAAGTAGTTAACATTGCTGCATTTTCTTGAGCTTGTTTTAATCTTTTTGCAATCGTTTGCCTTAAACGTGTCATTTTAATTCTTTCTTCTTCACCATATTGAATTCTTCTCTGATTGGGTTGTGGGTTGGCTCCCATCATGGTTATTAAATCACCTTTTAAAATTCTTCCTGCTTTTCCTGTTCCCTTTACATTTTCTAGGTTGATATTTTTTTCTGCAACCATTTTTCTAACTGCAGGAGAAAGAACAATTGGCTGTTGTGAGTTTTCCTCTGTTTCTACTTCCTCAGTTAAAAGTAAGGGCTCTTCTTCTAATAGCTCCATTGTATTATCTTCAGTTAATAATAATGGTTCTTCTAGCTTATTTTGAGGTTTTTTTTCTATATCTAAATTAATTACATTGCTTTTCTGATCTATAAATTCTTTCTCTTCTTTATCCTCAAGTTGTTTTTTGCTTTCAGGTGCTTTTTTGATATCAACATTTCCCTCAGAAATTGAGCCCAAAACAGCTCCGACTTCAACTGTATCTCCATCTCTAAAACTAATTTCTGATAATGTCCCACTAATAGGGGAAGGAACTTCTAAATTTACTTTATCAGTTTCCAGTTCAACTATTGGCTCATCAGCCTGAACTATTTCT
>CACASS010000004.1 GCA_902535275.1 uncultured Pelagibacteraceae bacterium | reverse complement strand
ATAGATATTTAGTTTTTTTGAAAAGTTTATGATCTTATCTATACCTAAGTCTTGTGAAATCCTTACTGTCATTAAGTTTCTAGACTTTTCAACGCCTGTTCTTAACGTTGAAAGACCGTAAAATTTTTTACCATAATTTTCAGGTTTCCACATTTTAAGATCTTCTCCTTGATCAAGAACAATAGGAGCATCTAGGATTAGAGATGATGGAGTATAGTTATTTTCTAACGCAAGAGCATATATAAAAGGTTTAAAGGCAGATCCAGGCTGCCTCTTTGCTTGTGACACTCTATTAAACTCACTTTTTTTAAAACTAAAACCCCCTGACATTGCCAACACTCTTCCACTGTATGGATCCATAACAACAATTCCACCATTGACGTTTGGTAACTGTCTTAAGCTAAATTTTCCATGGGAAATTTTTTCTACATAAATTAAATCATTAACTTTAAATATTTGATCAAAATTTTTCCTTGTCCAATAAATATCTTCATAATTTATAATGCCATTTTCTTTATTTGAAGTTTGAATTACAGTTTCGAATTTGTCTATTCTTTTTACAATTGCTATTTCCCAACCTATAGATTTTTCTATATTAAATTTATCTAAATTTTTATTCCAATCTTTATTTTTCCTATTATCTAAAGATCCGCGCCAACCTTTTCTCTTGTCATATTCTAACAATCCCTTTCTTAATGATGCTGAAGCTAAATTCTGAAGTTCTAAATTAATTGGGCTCTTTATATTAAATCCCTGTTTATGAACTTTATCATACCCGTAATCCTGAATTACTTTTTTTCTTATATCCTCTACAAAATATCTTGTATCTTCTAAAAAAATTCTTTTTCTCTTTTTTAAAATGATTTCTGAATTAATTAATTCATTATACTTTTCTTTAGTAATATAAGAGTTCTCATAAAGATTTTTAATTACTAAATTTCTTCTATACGTTGCTAATTCTTTATCTTTATATGGATTATATTTGCTAGGAGCTTTAGGCAATGCAGCTAACAAAGCAGACTCAGAATAATTTAACTCTCCAATTGGTTTATCAAAATATCTAAGGCTTGCAGATGCTATACCATAAGACCCCTCGCCTAAATAAATTTGATTCAAATAAAGTTCTAATATTCTCTCTTTAGACAAGGCTCTTTCAATCCTAAAAGCTAAAATAGCCTCTTTTATTTTTCTATCTATGCTTACTTCATTTGATAAAAGAAAATTTTTAGCTACTTGTTGAGTAATAGTGGAAGCTCCTTCAAGTCTGTTTGATCTTAATAAATTAAATATATTATTTTTAATTGCTCTAATAACACCTTTTGCATCAACTCCTGGATGTTTAAAAAAATTTTTATCTTCTGACGAAAGGAATGAATTAATTATTTTTTCAGAAATTGCATTGTAAGGAACAAATATTCTTTTTTCAGAAGAAAAATCACTAATTAATACTCCATTTCCAGAGTATACTTTGCTGGAAACAGGAGGCTTGTAATTTTTTAAAAACTTATAATCTGGTAATTTATTTGAATAAGTCCACAACACTGAGAAGATTAATATAAATCCTACTAAAGAAAAAAGTGTTAAAATAATTAGAAGTTTTTTTAGTAATTTACTCATTTTAGTTTAAATTACTGATTGAATTTGTTAAAGTTGTGGCACAGTATTTTATAAAATTAATATAATGAAAAAAAATCAAAATTTATGTCGAAAAATTTATACATTGATGCATCGCATCCAAATGAAACGAGAGTTGTTCTCAAAAAAGATAATCATATTGAAGACTATGAGTATGAAAGTGTAAACAACACTTTAATTAAAAATAATATTTATTTAGGAAAAGTAAGTAGAATAGAACCCTCACTGCAAGCAGCGTTTGTTGACTTTGGAAGAGAGAGACATGGGTTTTTATCTTTTAATGATATTCAATCTGATTATTATCAGCTTCCACAAAGTGATTTAGAAAAAATTAAAAAGGAAGAAGAAAAAGTTAGAGAAGAACTATCCAAAGAAAGTGAAAACAACGAAAATCAAATTTTAGAAGGTAATAAAGAAATAAAATTAAATGATCCAGTTGAAAAGCCAGAGGATGATAATAAAGAAATTAAAACTAATGAAAAAAAATTTCCATCAAAAAGATATAAAATTCAAGAAGTAATAAAACCTAATCAAGTAATATTAGTACAAGTTTTAAAGGACGAAAGAGGTTTTAAAGGAGCAGCACTAAGTACATTTATAAGTATTGCAGGTAAATATATTGTTCTAATGCCTAATACAGCTAAAGGTGGTGGTATTTCAAGAAAAATATTTAATCCAGGCGATAGAAAAAAGATAAGAAAAATATTAAATGAAATTGAAATACCAAAAGAGATGGGAATTATAGTTAGAACCGCTGGATCTAACAAAACTAAAAATGAGATAGATGGCGATCTTAAAAGTTTAATTATTGTATGGAACTCAATTAAAGATAGTGCATTAAATTCAATTGCTCCATCATTAATTCATCAAGAAAGTGACATTATTAAAAGAAGTATAAGAGACATGTATGACGATGAAACACAAAGTATTATAGTAGAAGGTAACGAAGGGTATCAAAAGACTAAAAATTACATGAAACTTATGATGCCAAAACAATTAAAAAAAGTAAAAAAATATAGAGAAAAAATTCCATTATTTTTCAAAGAAAATGTAGAAAAAAAACTTTTTGAAATTTTTAAATCAGAAGTAAAACTAAGTTCTGGTGGTTATCTGGTTATAAATCCAACTGAGGCTTTAGTCTCAATAGACATTAATTCTGGTAAGTCAATTAAACAAAAAAATGTTGAAAGCACTGCATTGGATACTAATCTTGAAGCGGCAGAGGAGATAGCTAGACAAATTAAAATAAGAGATTTATCTGGTTTAATAATTATTGATTTTATAGATATGCTTAGCTTTAACAATCGAAAACAAGTTGAGAGAAGGTTAAAAGAAAGATGTAGAAATGATAGAGCAAGAATTCAAATAGGAAGAATTAGTAATTTTGGTTTACTAGAAATGTCACGACAAAGATTAAGAGAAAGTAATATCAAATGGATAATTAAATTAACTAATGAGACTCTAGCTTTAAAAGTAATTAAATTAATTGAAATAAAAATCTTTGAAACAAATGCAAAAACAGTTGATGTTTATATCAATGAAAAAATACTAAGTTATATCGAAAAGTATTTTTCTGAAGATTTAAATTATTTTAAAAAGAAAAATAAAATTAAAATTAACATTAAAATTGGTGAAGGATTAGGATTGCAGGATTACAATATAGAGCTTAAGTCAAAATCAGGAAAAATATTAGAGAAAGTTGAAAAAATTGAAAATTTACAGAAAAATATTGAAACAAAAATTGAAAAAAATCTTGAATTAAAAAAAGATATAAAACCTAGTTTTAAAAGAAAAAAATTTAAAAAACTAAAAAATTTTAAGAAAAAGAGTTAAATCAATCCCTTTTTTGTCGTCGATGGAGATCCTTGAAAATTTGGAATAATCCTACCTGAAAGGAAAGATTTTCGACCAGATATTACCGCATGTTTCATCGCCTCTGCCATTTGGAAAGGTTTTTTAGCATTTGCTATTGCAGTATTAATTAATACAGCATCACAACCCATCTCCATAGCCTCAACCGCATCTGAAGCCTGCCCTATTCCAGCATCAATTATTAAGGGAACTTTTGTTTGATATCTCAAAATTTTTATATTTGTTTTATTTTGAATTCCTAAACCAGAACCAATCGGGGCAGCCAGTGGCATTATGGCAGAAGCTCCAGAATTTTCTAATCTCTTACACATAAGAGGATCATCATTACAATAAACCATTACTTTGAAACCTTCTTTAGTTAAAATTTCTGTAGATTTTAAAGTTTCAATCATGTCTGGAAATAAATTTTTTTTATCTCCTAAAACTTCTAATTTAACTATTTTCCAACCTCCTATTTCTCTAGCAAGTCTTAATGTTCTCAGTGCATCTTTAGATGTAAAACATCCAGCAGTATTTGGTAAGTACATAATTTTTTTAGGATCAATATAATCCATCAACAATGGTTTAGATTTATCTAGTATATTAACTCTTCTTACAGCAACTGTTACAATTTCAGCACCTGAAATATTAATCGCACTTGCACATTCCTTCATGCTTTTATATTTCCCGGTACCAACAATTAGTCTAGATTTGAATTTCTTATTTGCAATTTTTAAAATATCTGATTTCATTACCCACCACCTATAAAATGAACAATTTCTATTTTATCTTTATTTTTTAAAAAAATTTTATTTATTTTTTTTTTATCAACTATTTCTTCATTTAATTCTATTGCTACTTTGTTTATAGGGGTTTTTAACTTTTCGATAAGATTTTTTATAGAGAATTTTAGATTTACAGTCAAATGCTTACCATTGACTACTATTTTTATTTTATTTTTATTATTCATACATTATAAAGTTTTAATGAGTAAATTATTAATAATTAATGGTCCTAATCTTAATCTATTAGGTGAAAGAGAACAAACTCAATATGGTAGCAAAGATTACAAATATCTTGAAGAAATTTGTCTAAATAGGGCAAATGATTTAAAAATTGATTTAAAAATCAAACAATCAAATATTGAGGGTGACATCGTAAATATTATTCAAGATGCTCGTAAAACACATGATGGAATCATAATAAATGCTGCAGGATATAGTCATACATCAGTTGCTATAAGAGATGCTTTGAGTATTTTCAAAAAACCTATAATAGAACTTCATATATCTAATATTTATAAAAGAGAGGATTTTAGACATAAGTCTCTTATCAGCGCAGTTGTTACTGGTATAATATGTGGATTGGGTGTAAATGGCTATATTTTAGCCATAAATTCTATGCATGAAATCTTAAAAAATGAAAATTAATAAAAATATTATTAAAGAGCTAAATGATTATTTGGAGGAATTTAATCTTACAGAAATTGAGTACACTGAAAAAGATGTTAAGGTAAAAGTTTCAAAATCTAGAATATCAAAAAATATAGAAACCATAGCACCTGATAGTGAAAGAAAGATTTTAAAAGATGAAATTTCAATTGATAACTCTAAAAAAATTACTTCTCCTATAATAGGCACTGCTTACCTTGCTCCAGAACCTGGTGGTAAAAAATTTATAGAGATAGGTCAAAAAATTAAAAAAGGCGATACAATTATGATTGTTGAAGCAATGAAAACTATGAATCATGTGCCTAGCCCGCTTGATGGTATTGTAAAAGAAATTAGTGTTGAAGATGGGCAACCTGTTGAGTTTGGTCAAATTATTGCAACTATAGATTAAATTAATGTTTAAAAAAATACTTATAGCCAATAGAGGTGAAATAGCTGTACGTATAATTAGAGCCTGCAAAGAATGGGGAATATCAACTGTAGCTATTCATTCAGACGTTGATAGAGATAGTATGCATGTTAGATTGGCTGATGAAAGTATTTGCGTAGGTCCTCATCAACCAACATTTAGTTACTTGAATATTCCTGCAATCATGTCTGCTATTGAATTAACAGGAGCTGAAGCTGTTCATCCTGGTTATGGTTTTTTATCAGAAAATTTTGAGTTTGCAAAAATATTAGAGGAAAATGATATAAAATTTATAGGACCTTCATCTAATTTAATAAAAAAGATGGGAGATAAAATTGAGGCAAAAAAAGTTGCCAAAGAATATGGTCTGCCAGTAATAGAAGGTTCAGAAGGTGGTATTAATGACATAAATGAAGCAAAAAAAATATGTGAAAAAATTGGTTTT
The DNA here is from genome assembly GCA_902535275.1 of uncultured Pelagibacteraceae bacterium. GTDB lineage: Bacteria > Pseudomonadota > Alphaproteobacteria > Pelagibacterales > Pelagibacteraceae > Pelagibacter. Next base: position 35,778 of record CACASS010000004.1, on the reverse strand, counting down.
CCTGTTCTAATAAAAGCATCTGGTGGAGGTGGGGGAAAAGGAATGAAAATTGTTAAAAAGTTAGAAGATTTTGAAAATCTATTTTTAACAGCTAAGCAAGAAGCAAAAAAATTTTTTGGAAACGAAGAAGTTTATATTGAAAAATTTTTTCAAAATCCAAGACATATCGAAGTACAAGTTTTATCTGGTAAGAATAGAACAGTTCATTTACATGAGAGAGATTGCTCTGTTCAACGAAGACACCAAAAACTTATAGAAGAAACTCCAAGTCCAGTTTTGGACAATACAATTAGAAAAGATCTATTTGAAAAGACTGTTAGTATGGTTAGTAAAATTGGATATGAAGGAGCTGGAACAGTAGAATTCATATACGAAGATGGAAAATTCTACTTTTTAGAAATGAATACTAGAGTGCAAGTTGAACATCCAGTAACAGAGATGGTGACAGGAATTGACATAATAAAAGAGCAAATATGGATAGCTTTCTCAGGAGATACAGCATTGAAACAAAGTGATATAAATCCAAGAGGTCATGCAATAGAGTGCCGAATTAATGCTGAGGATCCAAGCAATAATTTTCAACCTTCGCCTGGTAAAATAGGCATGTGTCACCAACCATCTGGCTTTAGAACAAGAGTTGATGGATCTATATACCAAGGATATAAAATTACACCTTATTATGACAGTATGGTTTGTAAAGTGATAACTCATGGAAGAAATAGAGAAGAAGCAATTCAAAGAATGTTAAGATCTCTTGACGAATTTGTAATTGATGGAATAACAACTACAATTGAGCTTCATAAAGTATTGCTTAATAATAAAAAATTTATAACATCAGATTTCAATGTAAGTTGGTTAGACAAAGAAAAGGTTATTTAACTATAACATTTTTTTAACCAAACATCATAAACTGGATGATCAAATGGTCTAATTGATGGGCTTGAGGCAAATGTCCAATCATTAAAAACAAAAACTTTATCATTATTATTCATTGTTTTATCTTTTACTTGCATATATGCTGTAACTTCTGGATCATCATCTAATTCCGAATTATAACATTTTAAAACTTTAATACTTAGATTTTGAAAAGAAAATTCTTCTCCAACTTGAATTTTAATATTTGTATTTTTTGAACTTACTTTATCAAGAACACTTAACTCTGCAGTTGTCTCACTTTTTTTAAGGGTTTCGGCAAATAAATTATTTATTGTAAGTATACTAAAAACTGTTACTAACAATAAATTAACTTTTCCAGCTTTTGTATTTTTTTTTAATAGCATTGCTATATTTTTTTGGATGATAAGAATTTTCCGATCCTGTTTGGTTAGGCAAATGTTCTTTTTGCCAATCATATTTTTTTAGATTGTGATCATTTTCTATTTTATTATTCATATGATGCATCCAAGAATACCATTCATTAGGTATTTTTGATGCTTCAACTTCACCATTATAAATCACCCATCTTCTTCCTGATTTGCTTTCATAATATTTATTTCCATTTTTATCTTCCCCTACTAATTTTCCAGAAAGAAATATTTGCAATCTTGTTCCAAACGTTTGTTGATTCCACCAAGTAAAAATTTGTTTAAATACTGTCAACATAAAAATTTATTTTTTTTTCAATTTAAAATTGTAAAAATTAAATTAGACTAAAATTTTAAATTTTTATATATATTATATCTTTAAGATTCAATTTTAAATAAATATAAGGAATTTAAATGGCGAAATATTTAGTAGAGACGTACTACACTTGTAGTTTCAAAGTAAGTCATTATCTCGACGATATTGACGAGAAAAATATACAAAATATAGAGAAAAGAGATGACGGAAAATTTGAAATTCTAGACGTAAAACTAGATAACAGAAAAACTAAAAATTTAGAAAAGATTGAAAAAAACAAGATAAATGTTGTTGAAAAAGAGCTTCCTCAGCCTGAACAAAAAAATAGTCTTAAAATTAACCAAGAAATACTAACAAAAAATATTAAAGATAATAATGGTAGAAGATTTAGTATGCCTGATAGAAGAAAAGGGTATATCCAAAAAGCGTCGATTGGAGATCATAAAGTATACCTACATACAGGTGAATACGAAGATGGCAAGATAGGTGAAATATTTATCGATACAAGTAAAGAAGGTGAGCTAGTAAAAGCTACAATGAATAACTTTGCTATAGCTGTTTCACTTGGATTGCAGTATGGAGTTCCTTTAGACGAATTTGTTAATGCCTTTGTAGATACTAAATTTGAACCTTCAGGAAAGGTATTTGGAAATGACAGAATTTTAAGTGCAACGTCAATATTAGATTATATATTTAGAGAATTAGCAATATCATACCTAAATAGAGAAGATCTAGCTCATACACCTTCTATTGGAGGATCTGATACTTTAGATGAAACTGGCACAGATGAAAACAGCGAAGATAAAACTCAATTCTTAAAATTAGTAAAAGATATCACAAGCAAAGGATTTGTTAGAAGTAATTATAAAAAGAAGTTAGTAGATCTGTCAGATATAAAAATTAATCTTAAAGGAAAAAAATAATTAACTTTTCTTTTTTAAGGATAAATTCAGCTCTTTTAATTGATCCTCAGAAATTTCTGATGGTGCATTCATCATTAAATCTTGTGCATTTTGATTCATTGGAAACATAGTAATCTCTCTAATATTTTTTTCATTTGCTAAAAGCATAACAATTCTATCAATTCCTGGGGCTATGCCTCCATGAGGTGGAGCCCCATAACTTAAAGCATTTATCATTCCACTAAATTTACTATTAACATCATTTTTTGAATAACCTGCAATTTCAAATAATTTAAACATTAATTCAGGAACATGGTTTCTAATAGCACCAGATGATAACTCGATTCCATTACAAACTATATCATATTGATAGGCTTTAATATTTAAAGGATTAGATAAGTCTAATTTATTTATTTCACCTTGAGGCATTGAGAATGGATTATGACTAAATTTTATTTTTTTAGTAGTTTCATCAATCTCATACATTGGATAGTCAATAATCCAACAAAATGAGAATATTTCATTATCAATTAAATTTAAATCTTCAGCTATTTTATTTCTTGCAACACTTAATATTTTCTCTACATCATTTTTCTTTCCACAAGAAAGAAAAACCGTATCACCTATATTCGCATTTGTTAGTTTCATGATTTCTAATAATGCATTCTCTGAAAAAAATTTTCCAATAGGTCCTTTGGCATTTATTTTATCATCTTTTGCTAGTGTAAAATAAGCTAGACCAGAGGAACCTTGTTCTTTTGCCCAACTATCAATGCTATCAAAGAAACTTCTAGGTTTATCTTTTGTATTTTTGGTAACTAACGCTCTAACTATCGAACCACTTTTCACTAATTTTTTAAATATATCAAATTTCACATCTTCTCTTTCAAAAATAATTGTTAAATCTGAAATTTCTAAAGGATTTCTTAAATCTGGTTTATCGGACCCATATTTAAGCATTGCATCTTCATAAGTAATTCTTGGAAACTTTTCATGAAGAATTTTTTTATTACTGAATGTTTTAAATAATTTTAGAAATAAAGTTTCAATTACTTTAAAAACATCCTCTTGTTCAACAAAAGACATTTCAACATCTAATTGATAAAATTCTCCAGGACTTCTATCTGCTCTGGCGTCCTCGTCTCTGAAACAAGGCGCTATCTGAAAATATTTGTCGAACCCAGAGACCATTATTAATTGCTTAAATTGTTGAGGGGCTTGTGGCAATGCATAAAATTTCCCAGGATTTAATCTACTTGGAACAAGAAAATCTCTTGCTCCTTCTGGGCTAGATGAAGTTAAAATAGGAGTTTGAAATTCTAAAAAACCAAGTTTTTGCATCTCATTTCTAATAAATGAGATTACTCTTGATCTTAAGATAATATTTTGATGTATTTTTTTTCTTCTTAAATCTAAAAATCTATACTTAAGTCTTATTTCCTCAGCATATTCTTGATCTGAAAAAACTGGCATTGGTAATTCTTTAGTTTTCCCAAGAACATCAATACTATTAATTTTGACTTCTATTTCGCCAGTAGAAATATTTTTATTTATTGTTTCATTTGATCTCTCAATAACCATTCCCGTAATTTTAATTACTGTTTCCAAAGAAAGTTTTTCAATTTCCTTAAAAATTTCATTACTTTTGTCTATAACGCATTGAGTAATTCCAAAATTATCTCTTAAGTCTATAAATAAAAGATTTCCATGATCTCTTTTTTTGTTAATCCAGCCAGATAAAGAAATTTCCTTTTCTTTATCTAACTTGGTCAATTCCCCGCAAGTATGAGTTCTATATTTATTCAATTTACAAAATCTCTTTTATGGTTTTTAAATTTATTGGTTTTTTTTTTTTTAAACTTAACTCGTCAATCTTATATATAAATTCATCAATTTTTCTATAAGATCTATCAATTCTACTAATTATGAAATTTATAATTTTTTTTTCAATTTTAATCTGGCGATCAGAAAAATTCTTTAATATTATAGCAAATAATAATTCATCATCTGGATTTTCAATTACAGCATAGAGACAATTTTTTGATCTTGAAGTTAAATCAGGCAGTCTGTATTTAATTTCATTTATTGGTTTTAATGAATTTATCAACAAATACTTACTATCTTGATCAATTAGATTAAAAATTGAATAAAGTATTTCTTCCTCGTTACACTCTTCAAAATCGTCAATAATTATACTTTCATGTAATTTAATGCTTTTAAAAATTGAATTATCAATCTCATTTCCCTTAATTATAAATGCTTTAGATTTTAATTTGAAGATGTTTGCTAGGTGACTTTTACCAGAGAATTTTTCACCTGATATGTTTAGTATTTTTTTATTCCAATCAGGCCATCTATAAATCAAATTAAATGCGTTAGAATTACTTTTTGATATATAAAAATCATGTTCATTAAAATTAGTTTTATAATCAAAGTCTAGAAGTAATTGATTTAACTCACTCATTTTATTTTCCAGTTGCTTGAAGATGTGTCAATACTAATATCATAAGATAAAATATCTTTTAAAAATCTTTTTGGGCTACTGCTATAATAAACTTTGTATATAATCATTTTACTATCAAACTTTTCAATATTGAAGCTATTTACAAAATCTAAATTACCCAAAGCATTTTCTAATTTTAGTGATTTTTCTGTATTATTTGATTCTAATGACAATCGGATTGGAACAGATGTAGATGGACTCATTTTATTAATAGATTTCCAATTATCTTCATATTCATTTTTGATATTAAGTATCATTGAATTTAAATCTGTTTGATTATCTATATTTTTATCTTTAAAATTTTTACTTAATATTTCAAACTTATCATCAAAATTAATTTTTGAATAAAATTTAATATTATTTTTACTTTTGAAAATTATCATTATTATAAAATTTTCTGAATAATATTTTTTTAATATTTTTTTGAAATTGTAATTTTCAATATCTTCTAAGTTATTTTTAATACTTAAATAATCCTCTGCATCCTCATTTGGTATAATATAGGAAATTTGAAAATAATTTTTTTCAATACTTTCCCAATTTTCTACAAAAATATTTTCATTTAAATAGTTAAAATTATTTGTTTCTAAATCAATCATAACTGGTATAAAAAAAACGTTAATTTTTTTTGGTAATGAAATAGTTATATTTTTAGAATCTAAGAATTTAATTAATTTTTTTCTATTAAATTCTACCTCCATAATACTTTTATATTTTTGGTTTATGAATTTTTCATCCAATATAGAAAAGTTTTCGATTAATTTTTTTATATCATTTATTTTTGTATTTTTAATTTTATCAAGATCTTTTCTTTCAAGTATCATTTGAGAGATATCTTGAAATGCTTTTTTAAAGCCTCTATCCATAACTTTTAGTTTATTAAAACTAAGATTATATTTTTCCTCGACTTCAATTTTTGAAACAACAAAAGTTTTAGCAAGCACTTCCTTTGTGGAAAACTCAATAAAATTAAAGGTTAAAAATATGAAAAATATATATAAACAATTTGATATATTTTTTTTAAAAAAATACATAAATTTGTTATATGGCATCAAATAAATTAACATACAGTAAGAGCGGAGTTAATATTCCAAAAGCAGATAGTTTTGTTAAGTTCATAAGTTCACTAGCAAGAAAATCAAGCAAAAGTGGTGATTTTAAGAATATAGGAGGCTTTGGAGCAATCTCTCCAATACCTAGACAACTAAAAGACCCTCACATTGTTACTAGCACTGATGGAGTTGGAACAAAACTTGAGATTGCAAATGATTTAAATAAATTTGATACAATTGGAATAGATCTTGTTGCGATGTGTGTAAATGATTTGGTCGTTCAAGGAGCGAAGCCTTATTTATTCTTAGATTACATTTCTATTAGCAAAATTAATTTAAAAAAATTAAAACATTTAGTTAGAGGAATTGTTAAGGGATGTGATATCGCTGGATGCAAATTAGTTGGTGGCGAAACTGCTGAAATGCCAGGAACCTATACTAAAGGGAAATTTGATATAGCAGGTTTTGCAGTTGGTCTTGTTGAAAAGAAAAAAATACTTAATAAAAAAATTAGAAATAATGATCTTATTTTAGCTGTACCTTCTAATGGACTTCACTCTAACGGTTATTCCTTAGTGAGATATCTCTTAAGAAAGAAAAAAATAAATTTTAAAACAAGCAAATTTCTCAAAGACGAATTAATTAGACCTACAAAAATTTATGTAAAAGAATTATCTCTTATTAATGAAAAAAATTTAATAAATGGATGCGCAAACATAACCGGTGGAGGTCTAGTGGATAATATCCAAAGAATAATACCAAAAAATTTATGTGCTGAAATAGATCTAAATAGTATCAAAACATTTAAAATTTTTAGATGGTTATATAAAATGGGTGTAAGTGAGAAAGAAATGTTAAAGACCTTTAATTGTGGTGTAGGTTTTTGTTTAGTGACAAATCCTAGAAATCTAAATTCAGTAAGTAAATATTTTGGAAAAAAATTTAAACCCTATATAATTGGAAAAATAGTTAAAAATTCAAAAAAAGTTAAATTAAGTGGAAAAATATCCTGGTAAAAAAAATACCGCTGTCTTTATTAGTGGTAGAGGTAGTAACTTAAAATCTTTATTAAAATACTCAAAAAAAAAGAATTCTTTAGTTAAAATTATATTGGTTATTTCAAACAATCCAGATGCTGAGGGACTAAAGTATGCATCTAGATCTAAAATAAAAATTTATGGAAATAAAAATAAATCAAATTTTGAAAATAAATCACTTAAGTTATTAAAGAAATATAATATAGATTTAATTTGTTTGGCTGGATTTATGAAAATATTGTCAGGTAATTTTATAAAAAAATTTTCTAAGCCAATATTAAATATTCATCCATCACTTTTGCCAAAGTATAAAGGATTAAATACACATGAGAGAGCTATTAAAAATAAAGATCGTTTCGCAGGTGCATCAATTCATAAGGTAACAGAAAAATTAGATTCAGGTAAAGTTATTTTACAAAAGAAGGTGAAAATCCTAAAATCAGATAATGTAAGGAGTTTAGAAAAAAAAGTACTTAAAATTGAACACGAAATTTATCCAAAAGCTATTGATAAGTTTTTAACTAATCTTTAAAAAAAAAATCTAACTCTATCTTAGCATTTTCAACACTATCTGATCCATGAACAGAATTTTTATCAATTGAAATACCATATTTTTTTCGAAGCGTTCCCTCTTCTGCATCTTTAGGGTTAGTTGCTCCCATTAATTTTCTATTTTCTAAAACAGCATTGTCTTTTTGAAGATTCATTACAATAATCGGTCCAGAAGATAAGTAAGCACACAATTCATCGTAAAATGGTTTAGACTCATGAACTTTATAAAACTTCTCAGCTTCTTCTTTAGAAATATGAATTTTTTTTTCCTTTAAAATTTTAAATCCATTATTTTTAAATTCATTTTTAATCTTATCTTGCAAGTTTCTTTCAACAGCATCCGGTTTAATTATTGATAATGTTTGTTCTATATTACTCATAATTCTCTTCTATAAATTTGTTTAATAATCTAACACCATATCCAGTTGCGCCACCAGAATTCAGTGCTCCAGCATATTTAGAAAAAGCCATTCCAGCAATATCTAAGTGTGCCCAAGGTGTTTTATTAATTATAAATCTTTGTAAAAATTGAGCTGCAGTTGTTGATCCAGCTCCTCCAATGTAATTAATATTTTGCATATCAGCATTATTTGAATTCATTAATTTGTTATAATTCTCATGAAGTGGCATTTCCCACACTTTTTCTTCTACATGCTCTCCAGCATCAAAAAGTTGTTTAGACAATTTTTTATTATTTGACCAAAGCCCAGCATATTCAGATCCAAGTGCAACAATTATTGCTCCAGTTAATGTTGCTAAATCAATAATTAGACTTGGCTTAAACTTCTCCTCTGTATATGTGAGCGCATCTGCTAACACTAGTCTTCCCTCAGCATCTGTATTTAAAACTTCGATTGTTTGCCCACTGTAAGATTTTACAATATCTCCAGGTCTTTGTGCATTTGCTCCTGGCATATTTTCAACTAATCCTACAACTCCAACTGCATTAATTTTAGATTTCCTTAAAGCTAGAGTTTTCATAAGACCAACCACCGTTGCTGAACCCGCCATATCATATGTCATATCCTCCATAAATTTTGCAGGTTTGAGTGATATTCCTCCGGTATCAAAACAAACACCTTTTCCAACGAAGGCTAAAGGTTTTGATTTATTTTTATTTCCATTCCATTCTATTGTTACCATGTAAGAACCTCTGATACTTCCTTGTCCGACACCGAGCAATGCGTTAAAGCCTAATTTTTTTAATCTCTTTTGGTCATATACTGTTACTTTTAATCCAAACTTTCTTAATTTAACAATTCTCTTTGCGTATTCATCTGGGTGCAAAATATTACCAGGTTCAGAAACTAAATCTCTAGTAAGAAAAACCCCTTCCAAAAGAGCATTTAATTTATTTCTTAATAAATTTTTTTGTTTAGAGTTACTGCCAACAACACTTAAATTTAAATTAACATTTTTTTTCTTATCTGTTTTATAAAGATTAAAATTATATGACTTAAGTTGTGCTCCATGAAGAAACTTTTCTAATTGTACATTAGTAAAAGAATTATTTTCAACATTTATAAATGAATTCTCTTTTTTATTTTCCTTTAAAAAAACAAATAATTTCGAACCAAGTTTTTCAAAATCTAAGGAAACTTTTGATTTTGTACAGTTTACGAATACATAGCTTTTGTTGTTGTAATCTTTTGCAAGAAAATTCCCTTCAGAAAAAAGTTTATTATTGAAAACTGATTTTGCTAATTGTTTAATCTCTTTACTTTTTATAACTTTTTGAGTTAGAAGAATAATCTCATTATCCTTTGCGATTTTTGGGACTTTATTTACAAAATTTAAATTTAGCTTCATTTTTTTGAAATTTTAATTAGATAATGTTGTATATTTATTAAAACATAAATTTCAATGAATAAATTAATATTTCGTAAATTTTCGCTAGATATAGTTAATTTTTTTTTAATAGCGTCATTTAGTATTACTTTTATTATATGGATTATACAAGCAGTTAACTTTTTAGATTTAGTTTCTGACGATGGACATAGTTTAAATATCTATTTTTATTATGTCTCATTGAACCTACCAAAAATTTTTAGCAAAACTATCATCTTTGTTTTTTTTATATCTATTTTTTATGTGATAAATAAATATGAAAATTCAAATGAACTGATAGTTTTTTGGAATAATGGTATAAAAAAAATTCAATTGATAAATTTTATATGTAAATTTTCAATTCTATTTTTAATTTTACAACTTATATTTACTATATTTGTTGTTCCAAAATCACAAAATCTTGGAAGAATTTTTATTAAAGAATCCAATATTGATTTTTTACCAAAATTAATTGCAGAAAAAAAATTTATTAATGTTGTTAAAGGGTTAACTATTTTTGTTGAGGAATATAAAAAGGATGGGGAATTAAGAAAGATATATATTAATGAAAAAATTGAAGGTGATAAATCAAAAATAATAGTAGCTGACTATGGTAGAATTATAAAAAAGGAAAATAAATATATTTTAAGACTTTATAATGGAGGTATTACAAATTTTAATTTAAATAATACCTTTGGACTCAACTTTTCTGAAACGGACTATGACTTATCAAACTTTTCAACTAAAACTGTAACAGTCTCAAAAATTCAGGAACTTGATACTTTTAAATTATTTAACTGCGTAAGAGAATACTTTCCCTTAGCTGATTTTGATGAAACAAAACTTATTAATAAACCAGAAAGTGAAACATGTCATGAAAGAACAGTAAAGTCTGTTGTGGAAGAATTATATAAAAGAATAATCATACCATTTTATACAATTGTAGTTTCATTAGTTGGATCTAGTTTGGTAATAGAGCCTAAGTCCAGGTATTTTATAAAATCACGTAGATTAAATATTTTTTTGATTGGAAGCTTTTTAATTATTTTATCGCAAATTTCTTTAAAGTATTTCTTTATCTCCTCTCTTATAAATAATTTGATTTTAATATTACCTCTTATTTTAATAATTATTTATTATATCTTTTTAAACATATTTACTAAATTTCGATTAAATTTATTATGATAATTAAAAAATACCATGGTTATTTAACTAAATTATTTTTAAAGAATGTGTTCATTATTTTATTAGTCTTTATTTTTTTAAGTTTTTTTTTGAACATTTTTGAGGAGATAAAATATTTTGAAAATAAAGAAAATGAAATTTACTACCCAATTATACTTACTATACTTAACATACCGTCTATTGTTTTTGAAATTCTTCCTTTTATCTTTTTACTAGGTGTTATGTTTTTTTTTATAAACTTATTTGATAGGGATGAAATTGAGCTTTTAAGGAGTCATGGAATAAATAACTTTAAGATTACTGCAATAATATCATTTGTATCGTTGTTTATGGGAATAATTTTAATATTTATATACTATTCATTTTCCGCAAATCTAAAAAACTTATATTTAAATATCAAATACCAGTATTCAAATACTGGTGACCACTTAGCAGTAGTAAATGAAGGTGGCTTATGGATTAAAGAGAGAAGTCAAGATGAAGAAAGCATTTTTATCATAAATGCAAGAACCTATAAAAAAAATGTCCTAGAAGACATCAAAATAACTCAAATAGATAAAAACTATAAGTTAGTAAATACACTTTTATCTGAAAATGCTGACATCACAACTAAAACCTGGAATTTACAGAATGTAAAGATTTACTCTAGTGAAAAAAAGACAGAATTTATTAAAAATTTTAAATATTCATCAGCATTTAATGGAAAAATTATTTCAAATTTGTATTCTAATTTAAATTCTTTAAATATTTTTCAATTAATTAAATTAAAAAAAAATTATGAGTCTATTGGATATTCTGCAACTGAAGTTAAACTGCATTTAAATAAAATTTTTAGTCTGCCTATATATCTAACATTGACAGCTATAATTGGGGCCTTACTTATGTTTAAATTTGATTTTATAAAATCAAAATTTTTTTTAATAGTTATTGGAGTCTTGGTTTCTGTAATTTTTTATTATATTAACTATTTTTCTATTTTATTTGGAAAAAATGAAACATTGCCTGTTTTAATATCAGTATGGTTACCACAAGTTATAATGTTTCTCATATGTATGATAGGACTAACTAAACTAAATGAAAATTAAATTTATAAATTATATTATATTTGTATTTCTATCTATTTATTGTTCACCTTTAAAAGCTAATACAATTTTCTTTGACTCAAAGAACCTTAAAATAGAAAACGATGGTAATTTAATTTATTCTGGGAAAGGTACGTCAGAAATACCTGAACAAAAAATTTTAATTAAAGGTGAAAGATCAATTTATAATAAAGAAATTTCTGAATTAATAATTATGGGTAACGTTGAATTCTTTGACAACTTAAATCAAATTTACATTAATGGTGAGGAGGCAATTTACAATGAAATTGATAACACAATATTAGCAAAAGGAAAAACTTTTATTAGAATTGAAAATAATTATGAAATTTATTCTGAAAATGTACTCTTCGATAGAAACTCAATGATTATAATTAGTGAGTCAGACTCAAAGATATATGATGATTTAAAAAATATGTATAATTTTAGAGAAGGTTTTTTATTTGACACAAGCAAAGAAATAATATCATCAAGAGTAACAAATATAATTGATAATGAAAATAATAGTTATCTGTTTGAAAATGTAAAAATTAATCTTAAAACAAATGAATTAGCAGGAAAAGAAGTTCAAGTTGATTTTATAAATGATTTCTTTGGAAATGAAAATAATGATCCTGTTTTAAAAGGAAAATCTACAACTTCTAATGAAAAAGAGACTATAATTCATAAAGCTGTTTTTAGCACATGTAACACTGAAAATAAAAAATGTAGGGGATGGGAAATACAAACTGATGAATTTAAACACAATAAGATAGATAAACTATTCGAATATAAATCCTCATGGCTGAAAGTTTTTGATAAAAAAGTTTTTTTTCTTCCATATTTCAATCATCCTGACCCTTCAGTGAAAAGAAAATCTGGATTTTTGACACCTGTCTACTCTAGTTCAGATAATTTAGGCAGGTCTGCAAATATTCCATATTTTCTTGTTCTTTCAGACTCAAAAGATATGACTTTAAATCCAAGAATTTATTCTGAAAATGAAAATTTTATTCTTCAATCAGAATTCAGGCAAGCTTTCGAAAATTCTAATTTAATAGCTGACTTTAGTTTTAACTATGACGAAAATTCAAGTACTCATGCTATAATTGAATTAGATGGTAAAATAGATGAGAGGACATCCTATAATTTAGAATTTCAAAATGTTTCTGGAAATGATAATTACTTAAAAATTCACGACTTTAAAGGTATTCAAGATACAAATGAATTAATGAAAAAAATTAATTCTAGTTCCTTAACTTCATTAGTTAAAATTGATAAAGATATTGACGACGATACAAATCTTACAAGCTCAGTCAGAATGTACGAAGATCTATCAGTAACTCAGAATAGTGATAAATATCAGTATATATTTCCTGATTTTTCCTTTGAAAAAACTATCGATCTAGAAGAAAGTCATAATGGAACATTCTTCTTTAATTCTTCAGGTTACCAAAAATTATATTCTACTAATATTTATGAAGCACAAATCAATAATGATTTTAATTTCATGTCATTTAATAATATAGGAAGAGGAATAGTTTCTAATTACAGTTTTTTATTAAAAAATTTTAATACATATTCAGAAAACTCAACAATATTTGAGGATGATAACGACCATGAACTGTTTGGGACACTATTTTTTAACTCTGAATTACCATTAAAAAAAGAGTCTGCAGACAAAACAAGTTATTTAAAACCAAAATTACAAATTAAATTTAGCCCAACAAACGGTAAGGATATTTCATCTTCTGGTGTAAGGTTAAATTATGACAATTTGTATTCAATAAATAGAATTGGTAGAAGCGATATGGTGGAGGAAGGAAAATCTTTATCAATAGGACTTGAATATGAAATGCAAAACTTCTCCAATGAAAAATTATTAGGATTTAATATTGGAAGTGTATTGAAAGATAAAAAGAATTTATCAATGCCAGCTATATCTAAACTTAATGAAACAAGATCTGATATAATTGGCAATTTTTTTTATGAACCAAATAATATAATAAAATTAGAGTATGATTTCTCCTATGATAGAGACTTAGACTTCTCAAATTATGACGCTATTTCAGCAAAATTTGGAGAAAATAAATTTATTACAAGTTTTGATTACATTACAGAGAACCACGAAATAGGTAATTCTGAAATTATCAAAAATAGAACTGAAATAAATTTTACAGAGGAACATTCACTTCTTTTTAATACAACAAAAGATCTTAAGACAGATTTTACAGAATTTTATAAGTTATCTTATGATTATAATACAGATTGCTTATCTGCATCTTTCCAATATCAAAAGAAATTTTTTAGAGATGGTGATTTATTGCCTGACGAAAGTTTATATTTTTTAATTAAGTTTATTCCTTTTGCTGAATTACGTGGATCTGCTAATACGATTTTTGATAAGAATGAAAAAAATTAAATCGTTATTTTATATATTCATAACGTTTTTTTTATTTTCTTTTCATGTAAATGCAAACGAAAATTCTATTGAAATTAAAGTAAATGTAGAAGATGAAATAATTACAAATATTGATATTGAGAATGAGACAAAATATTTATTTTTTTTAAATCCAAAACTAAAAAATTTAGATAAAAATAAAATTTATAATATTTCTAAAAACTCTTTAATAACGGATATTATTAAACGAAAAGAATTAGAGAAATATGTAGATTTTAAGAAAGAAAATAATTTAGTAAATGTTCTTGAAAAAAATCTTCTATTAAAAAAAAACATAAAAGATAAAGATCAGCTAAAAGAGATGCTCAAAATTCAAAATCTAGATTATAGAAAAATTAAAGACAAACTCTTTGTAGAAGCACTTTGGAACCAATTAATATATAAAAAATATTCAAAAAATTTAGTAATAAATAAAGAAGAATTGAGAAAAAAAATTACAGATCAACTAAAAAATTCTAAAAAGAAATATGAATATAATCTGTCCGAAATAGTATTTAAAGAAGAGCTAGGTAAGAATGTTGAAGCAAAAATTTTAGAAATTTATGACAGTATCCGAAGTATTGGGTTTGAAAATACAGCAAATATTTATAGTAACTCTAATACTGCCAAAAATGGAGGTTTAATTGGCTGGATAAATGAACTGCAGATATCTGAACAAATAAATCAGAGAGTAATTAACCTTAATAGAAGTGAAATTAGCAAGCCAATAAAAATAAGGAACGCTTTTATTATTATAAAATTAAATGATAAAAAAGAGATAAAGAATAAAATTGATTTAGAAACACAACTAGAAAATTTAATAAATCTAGAGACAAATAGACAGTTAAATAATTTTTCAAATATTTTTTATAAAAAATTAAAAATGAATTTAGAGATCAATGAAAGTTAAAACAATTCTGATTGTCTTAGGTGAGCCAAATACAACTTTTGTAGAAGTTTTGTTAAAGTACTTTATTTCTAATAAATATAAAAAAAATAAAAAAAAAATCATTATAATTGGAAGTAAAAGATTGTTTGAGGCACAAATGAATTTTTTAAAATATAATGTAAAATTGAATGAAATAAATAATGTAAATGAAGCTTTGAATAAAAAAGTTAATATACTAAATATCAATTATGACTTTAATCAAGTATTTTCAGAAATTTCTGAAAATTCAAATAAATATATTGAAGAATGTTTCAAAGTAAGTCTTGGAATATTAAAAAAGAAAAAATCCTATGCTTTAATAAATGGACCTGTTTCTAAGGAAACATTTTTAAAGAAAAAATTTTCTGGGATTACAGAATATATTGCCAATAAGACAAACTCTAAAAAACCCGTCATGCTAATATATAACAAGAAACTAGCTGTATCACCCCTCACAACACATGTTCCATTAAAAAATGTTGCTAAACTAATTAAAAAGAAAAAAATAATTGAAAACATAATTAAAATTGATGAATTTTATAAATTATATATAAAGAAAAAACCATCTATAGCAGTTTTAGGTCTTAACCCTCATTGTGAAACGACAAGTAAAATAAGTGAGGAAAAAAATGAAATTTATCCTGCAAAAAAATACTTATTAAAAAGTAAATTTAACTTAACTGGGCCAATTCCTGCAGATACTTTCTTTTTAAAAAAGAATATTAATAAATTTGATGTAGTTTTGGGAATGTACCATGATCAAGTTTTGATACCTGCCAAAACTCTATTTGGGTTTAATGCTATTAATATTACTTTAGGATTGCCATTCATAAAAATTACGCCTGATCATGGGCCTAATTATGAAATGATTGGCAAAAATAAATCAGATCCATCTTCAATTTTTTGTGCATTTGAATTCTTAGATAAACTTAAATGAAATTTAGTCCAAAAAAGAGTTTAGGACAAAATTTTCTCATTGATGAGAAAATTTTAAATAAAATTATTGAGGTTGGTAACATTAAAAGTAATGATACCATAATTGAAGTAGGACCTGGAAAAGGAGCTTTAACAGATAGAATATTAAAAAATAATCCAAAAAATATCACGGTTATTGAAAAAGATGAAAGATTGGTAAATTTTTTGAGCAAAAAGTTTGGGAGAAGTATTAAAATTATAAATGACGATATGATGAATATATCTTATGAAAATTATATTAAAAAAGATTTAATTATTTTTGGAAACTTACCCTACAATATTTCAACACAAATGCTGGCAAAGCTAGTCAAAGTTAAAGGCATTGATAATTTTTGTAAAAGGTTAGTTTTAATGTTTCAAAAAGAGGTGGCGGACAGAATCATAGCAAACAAGAATACTAAAAACTATGGAAGATTATCAATTTTATCTAATTGGAGAATGCAAATAAATAAAGTAATAGATATTGAGCCTAGCAGTTTTACTCCGATGCCTCGAGTAAAAAGCACATTATTAGTTTTGGTTCCTAAAAAAGAATTTTATGAATTCAAGGATCCTAGTAACTTGGAACATATAACTAATATTTTTTTTAGTCAAAGACGAAAGATGGTAAAAAAACCTATGAAGCTTCTTTTTAAAAATTATGAAATAATTTCAAAAAATTTATCAATTGATTTAAATCTTAGACCTCAAAATTTAGATCATTCAACATATTATAAAATGTGTAAAGTTTATGAAACTTTAATTAATTAAATTATTAATGTGTTTTTCAATAAATTTTTTATTAAATTTATAAGAAATTTTTTGTTTTGTTTGTGAAGTTATAAATTTAATAATCAATTTGTAACATTTTTCTAGATTATCATTTATTACAGTAAAATCATAATCTCTCCAGTGCTTTACATCACTTTTGAATTGTTTCATTCTTTCTTTTGCAATTTTTTTATCCTTCTGATCTCTTTTTAAGAGTCTTTTGAATAGTTCATCTTTAGACGGTGGTAAAATAAATATTGTTATAATTTTATAATCTAGTTTTTTATTTTTTATTTGCTTTGTGCCTTGCCAATCAATATCAAATATAACGTTTTTTCCTTTTTTTAGTTTATAAATTACATTTTCTTTTAATGAGCCATAATAATTTTTAAAAACTTTAGCGTACTCCAAAAACTTTTTATCTTTTATTAGTCTTCTAAAATCTTTCTTATTTATAAAGAAATAATCTTTCCCATTTTTTTCATTCAATCTTGGTTTTCTTGTAGTATGTGAGATGGATATTTTATATTTTTTTCTTAATGAAATTTTTTTAACTAAAGTGGTTTTTCCTGCGCCCGAAGGAGAAGATAATATTACAATTATCCCTGCTTTTTTTGCGGCCATTTACGTAAAAAAATTAGTTTGCTTTGTTTTCGATAAATTTAACTGCATCTCCAACAGTTAAAATTTTTTCAGCATCACTATCAGATATTTCAGATCCAAATTCTTCCTCGAAGGCCATAACTAATTCTACTGTATCTAAACTATCTGCGCCTAAATCATCAATAAAACTTGAGTCATCATTAACTTTAGCTTCATCAATACCTAGGTGATCAGCAACTATTTTTTTTACTTTACTTGAAATATCATCTGACATTTTGTTCCTTTAAGTTAATTTGTTAATAGATAATTTATAAATTTTGTCAACTAAAATACATTCCTCCATTAACATGTATGGTTTCGCCAGTGATATAATCTGAGAGATTGGAACTTAAAAAGGCAATTGTATTTGCTACATCTTCAGGATTGCCAAATTTGTTGAGAGAAATTCTGGATTTTAGCAGTTCTGTATGATCTTCGCTAATTTTATCCGTCATATCAGACTTTATAAACCCAGGAGAAACACAATTTACAGTAATATTTTTTTTTCCATACTCTAAGGCTAAACTTTTTGACATTGCTATTATGCCAGCTTTGGATGCGGCATAATTTGCTTGACCAATGTTTCCTGTGTGGCCTACAACTGATGTGATATTGATAACTTTTCCTTTTTTAACTTTTAACATTTTTTTTATAACATGCTTTGAAATTAAAAATGTGGAAGTAAGATTAATATCAATTACTTTTTTCCATTCATCCTCTTTCATCCTAATAGAAAGATTGTCCTGAGTAATACCAGCATTATTAATCAAAACATCGATTTTATTTGAAAAAATTGAGCTACAATTTTCAACAAACTCATCAATATTTTTGTGATCAGAAATATTAAATTTTAAAGTCTCTATGTCTTTGTATTTTTCTTTAATTATTTTTAATTTATCCTCATTTGTACCTGTTGCTAAAATTTTTGATCCAGCTAAAGTAAGATTATCCAAAATTGAGTTTCCAATTACACCAGTGGCTCCTGTTACTAATATATTTAAGTTTTTTAAATTAATCATAAATTATTTAAATCATCTAAAGTATTAATTTGAATTAGTTTTACATTTTTATCTATTCTTTTTATTAGTCCTGATAGTACTTTTCCTGGGCCAATTTCAATAAATTTTTTTGTTCCATTTTCAATCATGTTTATTATACTTTCTCTCCATCGAACAGGTTTTTCTATTTGTTCAATTAAAAGGCTTTTAATTTTATCCGGATTATC
This sequence comes from uncultured Pelagibacteraceae bacterium, assembly GCA_902535275.1. Taxonomy (GTDB): domain Bacteria; phylum Pseudomonadota; class Alphaproteobacteria; order Pelagibacterales; family Pelagibacteraceae; genus Pelagibacter. Next base: position 17,061 of record CACASS010000004.1, on the reverse strand, counting down.
TGTTGCTTCAGCTGTTACATTAGATACGATTTTATTTTTTGGACTCAAAAATTTAATACTATTAAGCTCTTTATGCATAATTTTTGTTGCTGGGTTCATCAAAGAACAATGGAAGGGTGCTGAGACTGGTAATTTTACATTTTTAATTTTTAATTTTGTTAACTCGTCAATAAATTTTTGAAGATCATTTATTTTTCCACTTATAACTACTTGTCCATTCGAATTATCATTAGCAATAAAACATGTAAAATTATTCTTATTCTTTTGAAATATATCCTCAATTTTGCTTAAGTCTTCGCCTAAAACAGCTACCATGCCTCCTTCATTTTTTGGAACAGCATTCTGCATTGCGTTTCCTCTGATTTTTAAAAGTCTTATTGTTTCTTTAAAATTTATAACTTCAGAGCAAGCTAAAGCAGAATATTCACCTAAAGAGTGGCCTGCAAAAAAATTTGCATTCTGTATATTAAATTTAGTTTCTCTTTGAATTACATTAAATATTGCATAACTTGCTAAAAAAATTGCTGGCTGAGTATTTTCTGTTTCATTTAAAGTCTCAATTGGACCATCAAAAATTATTTTTGTTAGTGATAAATTAAGTGTTTCATCTGCCAAATTGAAAAGGTCTTTGATGTAATCAAAGTTTTTGTATAATTCTTTGGACATTCCAACTGATTGAGAACCTTGGCCTGGAAATAAAACAGAAAACATAGAAAATATAAGTAAAAACCTTATTTTTTATATTGTAATTAAAAAATTATAATAGTATATCCTCTTTTTTTTAAAAGAAATATTATGAATTTATATGAGCATACTATTGTAGCTAGGCAAGACGTGAGCCCTACTCAGTTAAAACAAATACAAGAAAAATATTCAAAAATCGTTGAAAAACATAACGGAGACATTGTTAAGTTAGAAAACTGGGGTTTAATGAATCTATCCTATCTTATAAAAAAAAATAAAAAGGGTAATTTTATCCATTTTAAAATTAAAGCTGATGGAAAACTAATTTTAGAATTAGAAAAAAATGAAAAAATTGATAAAAATCTACTAAGGTATCTAACGGTAAAAGTTAAGGAGTTTGATCTTAAAACAGATTATTTTAAAAAAACAGAGGACAAAGAATTCTTAAATAAATAAAAATTATGAAAAGAAGAAATAATAAAAAATCTAAACAAAGTAATTTTGCTAAACTAAGTATATTTCAGAATCAAAAATATAAATTCAAGAAAAAATGTCCCTTATCAGGTAAAGGTGCGCCTATTGTTGATTATAAAAACATAAAATTATTAAAGCGATATATATCTGAAAATGGAAAAATACTTCCATCCAGAATAACTGCTGTGAGCCAAAAAAAACAAAGAGAACTGTCGATGTCTATTAAAAGAGCCAGAAATTTGGCGCTTCTATAAAATGAAAATAATTTTATTAGAAAATGTAAGAAAAGTTGGATCAATTGGAGAAATAATTGATGTCAAAAGAGGATTTGCAAGAAATTTTCTTATTGCTAAAAAGAAAGCACTATTTGCCTCAAAAGAAAATATAAAGGAAGTTGAAAAAATCAAACAAGAACTTGGTAAAAAGGACCAAGAAAAGAAAAAAAATGCAAATTTAATACATGAAAAAATTAATAAAAAAAAATACGAAATCAAAAAACTAAGTACAGAAAATAATGAACTTTACGGCTCAATTAAACCTACTGAAATATCAAAAATTATAATGCAAATTGATGAAGTAGAAATTAATCCATCATTAATACAACCTTCAAAAGAAATAAAATCTCTTGGTAATTTTGACGTTTTAATTAATTTACATCCAGAAGTTCAAACTCAGATTGTTATTAAAGCTACTGCACAAGAGGAAATGAAATAATTATACACAATTTTCCCCATTATAAATTAAGAATTGAATTTTAATTCTAATTATATAGCTTTTAAGGGTGTCACAATCTTTAAATTTAGTAAAAAACAAATTAAATGAACTCCCTAATAACATAGAGGCTGAACAGTCAGTTATTGGCTCTATTTTATTGACTAATGAAATATTTGATGAAATTAGCTTAATAATTTCTAGTAAAAATTTTTACGATCCAATGCACCAAAAAATTTTCAGTGCAATTGAGAGTATGATTTACAAAGGAATGTTAGCTAACCCAATAACTTTAAAAAATCATTTTGAAAATGAAAAAGATGAGATTAACATTCCTGAATATCTTGTGAAAATTACAAAATTTTCAACATCTTCAAGGCAAAGTATTGAGTACTCTAAAATAATTTATGATTTATTTGTAAAAAGAGAGCTTATAAAAATTTCTGATAACATAATTGATAACGCAAAACTTAATGATCTTAATAATGATGGCCAACAAATTATTCAAAATTTTGAAAAATCTCTTTTTGATCTAGCAGAAAAAGGATCATTTAATTCTTCTATTATTAAATTTGACGAAGCTATGAAACAAACAATTGAAATGGCATCCAACGCTTATAAAAATGAAGAAGGTATTGTTGGTGTTCCTTCTGGATTAAAAGATCTAGATGACAGATTAGGTGGCATGCATAAGTCAGATTTAATAATAATTGCAGGAAGACCTTCTATGGGTAAAACAGCATTAGCAACAAATATTGCATTTCATGCAGCTAAAAATATTCAAGATAAAGCAGAGAAATCTTGCATAGCCTTCTTTTCATTGGAAATGTCATCTGAACAACTGTCAACAAGAATACTTGCAGAACAATCAAGAATTAAATCCAATGATATTAGAAGAGGAAAAATATCTGAGGAACAATTTGATAAATTTATAGAGACTTCAAAAAATATCGCTGAACTACCATTGTATATTGATGAAACACCAGCAATATCAATTGCGGCTTTAAGCAATAGAGCTAGAAGGATAAAAAGAATTCATGGACTAGATCTTATTGTTATCGATTATATTCAATTAATGAAAGGAACAAATTTTAAAGATGGACGTGTTCAGGAAATTTCTGAAATAACACAAGGGCTAAAAGCACTTGCTAAAGAATTATCAGTTCCTGTATTGGCTCTTTCACAATTATCAAGAGCTGTTGAACAAAGAGATGATAAAAAACCATTGCTTTCAGATCTAAGAGAGTCTGGATCAATAGAGCAAGATGCTGATGTAGTAATGTTTGTCTTTAGAGAGTCATACTATTTAAAAAATAAAGAGCCAAGACCTGCAACTGTTGAGCATGCTGAATGGCAGGCAAAAATGAATGAAATTTCTCATTTAGCTGAACTTCTCATACTCAAACAAAGACACGGCCCAACTGGTACTATAATGCTTGAATTTGAGGAAATGTTTACCAAATTTAAGGATATTCAAAATAATTAATATAAATTATAAAAGCTAGTATCGAATGTTAGCTAATTTTTATCAAAAGAATATTATTGAAAAACCAAAAATAGTTTTATCAATATTGTTACTTATATTGATTGCTTCATTTTACTTTTCTAAAGACTTTAGGTTAGATGCTAGCTCAGAAACATTATTATTAGAAAATGATCCAGATCTTAAATATTTGAATGAAATAAATGATAGATATGGTGCTAAGGAATTTTTAGTACTCACATACTCTCCAAATATTAAAATGAATTCAGAGGAGTCAATTAAAAATCTATCTGCATTAAAAAATGATTTAAAAGCACTAAACTGGGTTCATAATGTTGTTACACTTTTAGATATTCCCTTGTTAGAGGCAACAGATGATAGTTTAATTGAACGTATTCAAAATTTTAAAACGTTAACAAGCAAGAATATTGATAAAGACCGTGGATTTAATGAAATCTTAAATAGTCCAGTATTTAAAAATTTTGTGATTAGCGAGGACGGAAAAACAAGTGGTATAATTGTATATATCAAACCAAATAAGATAGATAAAGAGATAAAGACCGATAAAGAATTAGAGGATTATAAAGATAAAATTAAAAAAGAGCGACATCAAAATATTTTAGAAATTAGAGAGGTCATAAAAAATCATAATCAAAATACACAGATTTATCTTGGGGGTATTCCGATGATAGCAGATGATATGATGACTTTTATTAAAAATGATATTGTTACATTTGGAATTGGGGTATTACTTTTTATAATCTTAACACTTTGGTATGTATTCAGAAATATAATTTGGATAATAATTCCAATCAGTAGCTGTTTCTTTTCGGTTGTATTTATGACAGGTTTTCTGGGTTTGGTTGGGTGGAAAGTTACAGTAATTTCATCAAACTTTATCGCGTTAATGTTAATTCTTACAATGGCAATGAATATTCACATGAGTACAAGATTTTTGCAATTGAATAAGCAGTTTCAAAGAAAGAAAAAATTTGAAATTTTAATTTTGACAACAAGAAAAATGATTTGGCCAATATTTTATACTGTCTTAACAACAATTTGTGCTTTTATGTCATTAATTTTTAGTGACATAAAACCAATTATAGATTTTGGATGGATGATGACTTTTGGATTAATAACCTCGCTAACAATTACATTCACACTTCTTCCTACAATGTTAAGTTTTGCTCAAAACTCAAATGTTCAATTAACTGTGGAAAAAGACTCAAAAATAACAAGATATCTAGGAGTATTATCAATTAAAAAAAAAAACTACATATTTGGTTTAACTGGGATTATTATATTTTTAAGCATCTTTGGTATCTCAAAATTAGAAGTAGAAAATAGCTTCATTAATTACTTTGACAAAAATACAGAAATTTATAAAGGCATGAAATTAATAGATGAAAAATTGGGTGGAACAACTCCATTAGAAGTAATTTTAAAATTTCCAAAAGATGAAGATGAAGAAACTGACAGTGAAAATGATTGGGGTGATGAGGATGAGAATGATGACAAATATTGGTTTACAAAAGATAAAATTAATAAAATAACTCAGGTTCACCATTATTTAGATGGTATTGATGCTGTGGGTAAAGTTTTATCCTTTTCATCAATAATTGAAGTTGCAACAAAATTAAATAATAATAAACCCCTTGGAACTTTAGAAATGGGGGTTCTCTACACTAAAATTCCAGATAACATTAAAAAAGAAATAGTAGACCCATACATATCTATAAAAAATTCTGAAGCTCGAATAAGTTTACGAATAAAAGACTCTTTAGATGGGTTAAGAAGAAATGATTTGATTAATCAAATTAATTTTAATTTGGAAAATAAATTAAATATAAGTAAAGATGAATTTAAACTTGGAGGTGTACTTATATTATTTAATAATTTACTTCAAAGTTTGTTTAAATCCCAAATCTTAACCCTTGGTTTTGTAATGGTTGGTATTTTTATTATGTTTTTAATTCTTTTTAAAAATATAAAGATATCATTAATAGGTGTAATACCAAATTTTATTGCCGCCTTTTTTATTTTAGGAATAATTGGTCTAGCAGATATCCCTTTGGATATGATGACAATTACAATCGCTGCTATTACAATTGGTATAGCTGTTGATAATAGTATCCATTATATTTATAGATTTAGGGAGGAGCTTACTAGAATTAAAGATTACAATAAAACACTAAAATATTGTCATTCCACAGTAGGAGTAGCAATACTCAATACATCTATAACAATTGTTTTTGGATTTTCTATTTTGATTTTATCTAATTTTATACCTACTATTTATTTTGGAGTCTTCACTGGTATAGCAATGTTACTGGCTATGATATCAGTTTTAACATTGCTGCCATCTTTACTTTTATTATTAAAGCCTTTTAAGTTTAAATAATTAATGGAAGTTGTAAAAGATATTTTGGGTAATCTGTATACTTTTGATATTACTTATTTGATTTTTACTGTGCTATCCTTAATTACATGCACAAAAAAAGGTTTTTTACTTAGCATTTTATCTGCCTCTAAATGGCTTTTAGCTTATGTTGTTACCTTATTTCTATTTCCAAAAGTAAAACCATATTTTGAGCATATAATTGATAGTGAATATGTCCTTGATCTAGTAGTTGGTATAGGATTATTCATAATAATTATATTTTTAATTTTATTAATAAATAAAGGAATTAATAGAGCAGTCACCTACTCTGGATTAGGAAATCTAGATAGAATCTTTGGTTTCTTTTTCGGATTTATTAGGGCTTACGTTATAGTTGTATGTATTTATACAACTATAAACATCATCTATAACCACAAAAAATGGCCAATTAATTTAGATGATGCTTTTACATATGCATGGGTTGAAAAAGGTAGTAACTATCTTATAAAAGAATTTCCTGATAAAAAAGAATATGAAGAAACTAAAGAAAAAGTTCAAGATATATGATCCTAAAATTAAGGAAGAGTGTGCAGTATTTGGAATAAGTAATTCCACTGATGCCTCGACCCTTACCGCTTTAGGTCTTCATGCACTTCAACATAGAGGTCAAGAGGGTTGTGGTATTGTTTCATATGATGGAGAAAAATATCACTCAGAAAAAAGATTTGGGTTAGTTGGTGATAACTTTAACGATGAAAAAGTTTTAAAAAAACTTCCTGGAAAATACGCAATTGGTCATAACCGCTACTCAACGACAGGTGGAACTGCTTTAAGGAATGTGCAGCCTTTTTTTGCTGATACAAATGCAGGTGGTATTGGTGTTGCACATAATGGTAATCTTACAAATGCTATAACTTTAAGGAATAAATTAGTTCAGGATGGCGCTATATTTTATACAACATCTGATACTGAAACCATTGTTCAATTAATTGCTAAATCAAAAAGAGGAAAAACTATAGATAAAATCATTGATGCTATATTTCAAATACAAGGTGGCTATGCACTCGTAATGATGACACAAAATACTCTAATAGGTGTAAGAGATCCATATGGAATAAGACCGCTAGTTATAGGTAAATTAAAAAACTCATATGTGTTTGCCTCTGAAACTTGTGCCTTTGACATTATTGGAGCAAAATTTGTAAGAGAAGTTGAAAATGGAGAAATCGTTTATATCGAAAATGATGAATTAAAAAGTATTAAACCATTTCCACCAAAAAAAATTAGACCTTGTGTATTTGAATATATTTATTTCTCTAGGCCAGATAGTATTTTAAATGGCAAAACTGCATATGAATATAGAAAAAACTTTGGATTACAGTTAGCAAAAGAAGATGAAATAGAAGCAGATCTGGTTGTACCCGTTCCAGACTCAGGTAACGCAGCTGCATTAGGATATGCTGAAGAAAAAGGTATGAAATTTGATTTAGGTTTAATTAGAAACCATTATGTTGGAAGGACTTTTATTGAACCATCTCAACAAATTAGAAGTTTAGGAGTTAAGTTAAAATTAAATCCAAATATTTCTGTGATAAAAGATAAAAGAATAATTCTAGTTGATGACTCACTTGTTAGAGGCACTACATCGTCAAAAATAGTGAAGATGTTATACGATTCTGGAGCAAAAGAAGTTCACGTGAGAATAGCAAGCCCTGAAATTAAATATCCTGATTTTTATGGCGTTGATACACCAACAAAAAAAGAGCTTTTAGCAGCAAACAAATCCACAGCTGAAATATGTGAATTTATTAAGGCAAAATCACTAAAATTCTTAAGTTTGAATGGTTTATATTTAGGAATGGGATTTGAAAAAAGAAATGAAAATTATCCTCAATTAACTGATCACCACTTCACAGGTGAATACCCTGTGAAGATAATTGATGAGCTTGGTGAAGATAAAGTAACCCAACTTTCCTTATTGAGTACTGCATCGAATAATTAATATGAAAAAAGTAAGTTTTACAGAAATGAAGTATGGTACTAAAGATGACTATCAACTTTTAGAAAAATTAGAAAGCCAATATGAAAGAAAAACCGCAGATAGAATTTTAGATTATTTAGCTTCACAAACTACTACACTTGAAGGCTATCAGATAACAAGATTAGAACACTCGTTACAAGCTGCAACAAGAGCATATAAAAACGGAGAAAACGAGGAAATGGTTGTAGCAACATTATTGCACGATCTTGGAGATGAATTGGCTCCAATGAATCATTCACAGTATGCTGCATCAGTAATTAAGCCTTATGTTTCAGAAAAAACTTATTGGATTATTTTACACCATGGTCTTTTTCAAACTTATTATTCTGCAGAACATTTAGGTGGAGACAAAAATGCAAGAGAAAAATATAAAAATGCAGAGCATTATCAAGCAACAATAGATTTTTGTGAAAACTATGATCAGGCTTCTTTTGATCCTAATTATAAGTCAATGACTTTAAAAGAATTTGAACCAATGGTTAGGAATATTTTTTCAAGAAAACCTTATTACCATCACTAAATTGTCTAATATTTTAAAAAACGAAAAAAGTCCTTATCTTCAACAACATAAAGATAATCCAGTTGATTGGTTTCCTTGGAATAAAGAAACTTTAGGTAAAGCAAAGAAAGAAAAAAAGCCTATATTTTTAAGCGTTGGATATGCAAGTTGTCATTGGTGTCATGTTATGGCTCATGAGAGCTTTGAAAATGAAGAAACTGCCAAACTAATGAACGAAAAGTTTATTAATATTAAAGTTGATAGAGAGGAAAGGCCTGATTTAGATTATGTTTTTCAAAAAAGCTTATCAATACTAACTGGAGCTCAAGGTGGATGGCCATTATCAATGTTTTTAGACGAAAATGGTGTACCATTTACAGGAGGAACGTATTTCCCACCTAAGGAAATTCAAGGGAGGCCTGACTTTAAAAAAGTCTTAAACAACGTGCATAACGTCTACAATGAAAATAGAGAGAAAATTTTAGCTCAAGCACCACAAGTTAAAGAGATATTCTCAAAAATAAATCAAAGATCTGCAGTTTTAAATCAACCATTAGAGCCATTTGTTGAAAAAATTATTAATTATTTAGATGAAAATAATGGGAGTTTCAAAGGAGCCCCAAAGTTCCCCCAATTTTATTTATTTGATGCAATGTTCTACTTTTATCTAAAGACTAAAAATAAAAATTATTTTAAGCCTGTTGAAATTTTACTCAATAATCTTTGTTCCAAAGGTATTTATGATCAACTAGATGGAGGAATTTCAAGATATGCTGTTGACGAAAAATGGATAATTCCACACTTTGAAAAAATGCTTTACGATAACATCCAGTTCATAGATCTATTAACAAAATTTTATCAAAATACCAAAAATGATTATTTTAAAAATAAACTTTTACAAACAATTCAATATTTTAATAATGAATTTAAAAACAAAGAAGAATTATATGGTTCCGCATATGATGCTGATAGTGAAGGTGTTGAAGGAAAATATTATGTTTGGTCATACGCAGAATTAAAAAATCTTTTAAAGGATGATATGAAAACTTTAGAAAATAAGTATGAAATTTCGGAGAGTGGTAATTTTGAAGGTAACAACATCCTGGTAGAAAAAAATTTAATACCTGATGAAGATAAAGATAACCTAGATCGAATTAAAAATAAATTACTCGATATTAGACGAAAAAGAATAAAACCATTTTTTGACGATAAATCACAAACGGATTTAAACTCATATATGCTCCAAGTTCTTCTCAAAACTTCAGTAAATTTAGATGATGAAGATTTAAAAATTAAAACAATAGAAACAATTGAAATACTAAATAAAAAATTAAATCAAAAAATTATTCATTGCTATGAAAATAAAGAAATAGAAACTTTTCTTGAGGACTATGTTTATTATGCTCTACTAATGATAACACTTTACGAGGTTAATGCTGATAAAAAAGCACTAGAAAAATCAATAAAAATAATGAATGATACTTGGGAATTATTCTTTAATAATGAAACTCGGTTGTTTCAGAAAAATATTATAAAAGATAATGATTTGTTTGCGAGTCCACTAGACTTAAATGATAGCAACATTCCAAATGGTAATAGTGTTTATCTATTAATTTCAAATAAATTATATTCAATTACAAATGATAAAATATGGTATGAAAGAAATGAAGTGCTTAAAAAATCATTCCACCAAGTTATAAACTCTTATTATTCACAGATGTTTAGCTTTATTAAAACCCTTGATATTTGCGATAATAGCTTATCATTCACATTCCATGGAAGATCTCAGTCTATTAAGGAAATGCAGCTTTATTTACAAAAAGAATATCTAGGAGTTGCAACATTTGTTTACCAATTAAATAATGATACAAAACCTAGTGTTATTATATGTAAAAACCAAACTTGTTCTAACAAATTAACTAACATAAGCGAAGCTGTTGAATATCTAAGTAAGAGTGATTAAATCGTTAATATGAATAAAGATAACATAATAGATCATTTTAAATCAGGAATTAAGGAGCCTATAAATTCCAAAATAGGCGTTGAGCACGAAAAATTTCTTTTCTACAAGAAGAATAATAAAAGAATTACTTATTCTACAATTAAAGAGATTTTCAAAATTTTATATGAATTTGGTTGGAAACCATCTTATGAAGGTGAAAATGTAATAGCGTTAAACAAAGACAATAAGAGTATAACTTTAGAGCCGGGCAATCAAATTGAGCTTGCAGGTGCTCAATTAACTAATATTCATGAAGTTTGCTCTGAAGCTAATAATTATTTGTTTGAACTTAAACAGGTTGTTGAAAAATTAGATTTAAAAATAGTAAGTGCTGGATTTGATCCAATATCTAAGTTGTCTGAAATTCCAAATAATCCTAAAAAAAGATATGAAGTAATGACAATGGATATGCCTAAAGGTGGGTCCCTTAGTTTAGATATGATGTATAGAACATCAGGGACACAGCTAAATCTAGACTACACGTCTGAAAATGATTTTATAAAAAAGTTTAAATTAGCAAATAGTTTAGTTCCGTTAAGTATTGCACTTTTTGCAAACTCATCAATAGTTGAGAAAAAAGATAGTAAATACTTATCATACCGATCAAAAGTATGGCAAGAAACATCAAGGGGTGGCCTTCCAGAAATTTTTTTAGAAAATGTTGATTTTGAAAAATATGCTGATTTTGTAATGGATTATCCAATATTGTTTTTAAAAAAAGATGATAAATACTTATCTGGTAAAAATTATAAATTTTCTGATTATATGAATGGTAATATTCAAGAAATTAATAAATCTTTACCAAGTATTGACGATCTTGGATTGCATTTAAGTACTATATTTACAGAGAATAGATTAAAACAATATATTGAATTAAGGTCTATGGACACTTGTGGTTGGAACTGTATCTGCGCTGGTCCTGCTTTTTTTACTGGTCTTTTATATGGAAATTTAGACGAAGCATTAGAATTTATTTCAAAATGGGAAAAGAAAGATTTATTAAATGCTTATAAAAATGCACCTATGAAAGGACTTGATACAAATTTAATGGGTAAAGATATGATTTATTGGATCTCCAACTTGTTAAAAATTGCCGAAAAAGGCTTAGAAAAGAGAGATTTTATTGGAAAAAGCGGTACAAACGAAACTAAATACTTGGAACATCTAAATAAGATTATCAATAATAAAGAAACAGTCGCTAGTCATGTTATAAATAAATTCTCTAAATTTCAAAATTTAGAAGATTTATATGACAAATAAAATAATAGGCATACAAGGCGATAAATTAGATAAAATAAATATTTCTTCTGATACATCAATATTTTTAGCTCATGAAGCTCAGAAACTAGGATATAAAATATTTTATTATACTCCCTCAAACTTATCTATCATCAAAAATAAAACATATGCAAATGGAGTATTTGTAAAATTTAATTATGAAAGAAAAAAATTTTATAAAATTTATAAAAAACAAAAAATAGATGTTGAAAATCTTAAATTTATTTTAATCAGGCAGGATCCTCCATTTAATTCAGAATATTTAATAACTACTCTTATTTTAGATGACTTAAAAAAAGCAAAAGTAATAAATAATCCAACTGCTATCAGAAATGTATCAGAAAAGTTGTATTCAAAGCATTTTATCAAATTTATGCCTAATACTTTGTTTTCAAATAATATAGGAGAAATTAAGAAATTTTATAAACAAAATAAAAGTATGATTATGAAACCCATTAATGGATATGGTGGTAATCAAATTCATCTCATTAAAAATAAGTTTAATAAAAAACTTATTACAAGTTTTTTAAATAAAAATGGTCATTCAATGTTTCAAAAATTCTTAAAAAATATATCTAAAGGAGATAAGAGAGTTTTTATTATTAATGGAAAAGTATGTGGAGCAATCTCAAGAGTTCCAAAAAAAGGTTCATATTTGAGCAATATGAGCAAAGGTGCTGTGCCTAAACTTACAAAACTTACAAAACAAGAAATAAAAATTTCAAAACTTATAGGAAAAAAATTAAAGAATGATAATATTTATTTTGCTGGAATTGACTTCATAGATCAGAAACTAAATGGAGATATTAATGTAACGTCTCCTACTGGATTAAAAACATACTATGACCTTTCTAAAATCAATCTTGCTAAGATATTTTGGAGAGGTTTAAGAGCTTGAATAAATTATCAGATCAAAAGAAAGGTTCACTACTAGCCTTCGTAGCTGTAATGTTTATTACGCCTGACTCATTACTTATCAGGCTTTCAAACATAGAAACATGGGGAATGCTTTTTTATAGAGGAGCCATACCTTTCTTTATAGTCTTAATTGGACTACTATTATTTTATAGGCAAAATTTTATTAATGCCTTTTTAAAAGTTGGTACAGTTGGTATATTTTACGCAATTAGCTTTTCTATTTGTAACATCACTTTCATTGTCTCTATTCAAAATACCAACGTAGCCAATACGTTGATTATGATTGCTTTAGCCCCAATGCTTTCCGCAATACTTGGGGCAATATTCTTAAAAGAAATGCCTTATAAAGGGACTTGGATCGCCATTTTCATCACATTTTTAGCGGCTTTGTTTATTTTTTACGACTCGCTACAAGTCGGTAATCTTTTTGGGAATATAATGGGATTTGTTACAGCATCTGGATTAGCTGTAAATGCTGTTCTTATCAGATATGCTAAAGACAGAGATCTTTTGCCTTCTGCTGTAATGGGCAAATTAGGAGTTGCAGTATTTGCTTTCTTTTTTGTTGAAAACTTTAATCTAATTGGAACAGATCAAATTTATATACCGATAATGTGCATTATTTGTGTAGCCCTACCTTTTGTTTTGGTGACAATCGCACCAAGATTTATACCAGCAGAAGAAGTAAATCTATTTTTCTTATTAGAAACAATAATAGGTCCAATTTGGGTTTGGTTAGTTGTCAAAGAGCAGCCAACTTTGGAGACGATCATTGGAGGTGCCGTGATCATAATCACTTTAGGCATTCACTCATTTATTAAAATAAGAGAGCCTGAAAAAATTATTAAATAATTTCTTGATTTACTATCAAATCATCCATAGATAGCGCAATTATGGAAAAAATACTTAAAAATTCCTGGGCATTATTCACAGGCATGGGTCTAATTATGATAGCCCACGGCTTTCAAGTTTCTTTACTTGGAGTGAGAGCTGTTTATGAAAGTTTCAGCTTAACAGCAACAGGCTTTATGTTATCAGGATATTTTGTAGGTTATTTTATAGGAGCAAAAACAGTTCCGATTTTAGTTTCAAGAGTTGGTCATATAAGAGTATTTGCTGCTTTTGCATCAATTGCTTCTATCGTTGTTTTAGTGCACTCTATAATCATCAATCCATTTACATGGTTTGTATTAAGAATTGCCTCAGGTTTTTCAATGGTATGTTTATATACAATTGCAGAAAGCTGGTTAAACGACCGAGCAAGCAATAAAAATAGAGGAAGTGTTTTATCGATTTATATGATCGTTCTTTACGCATCTATGGCGATTGGAATGTTTTTTTTAAACTTCAGTAAGCCAGAAAATTTTCAGCCATTTATACTAGTTTCTTTATTCATGTCACTTTCACTTGTCCCAATTTTATTAACTAAGAAAAAACCACCAAAATTTAAAAAAATTATTGGAATGAAAATCAAAGAACTTTATGAGGCCTCTCCTTTTGGAATGGTAAGTGCACTTTTATGTGGAATTTGTCACTCTGCAATGTTTGCTTTAATTGCTGTTTATGCAGCATCAATGAATTTTAGTATTTTTGAAATTTCTTTTGTAACTTTTCTAATTGCTATTTCTGGAGCTATTTCCCAATGGCCTATTGGTAAACTATCAGATATTTATGACAGAAGAACAGTTACAGTATATTCTACGTTTGCTTCAGCTTTCTTTGCGCTATGCGCAATTTTTTCAGTTGGTACAATGCATTTACCTGATGGATTAGCTAGCTCAAAGTTTTGGTTTTATATTTTTACAGGTTTGTATGCTTTCTTCAGTCTTCCTATGTTTGCATTAATTTTTGCTCACACTAATGATTTTATAGCTAAAGAAAAATTTGTAGCTGCAGGTGCAGGTTTACAATTTACCTTTGGAATGGGTGCAATTAGTGGACCTTTTTTATGTTCTATGTTTATGGATTTAATAGGAGAGAATGGTTATTTTATATTTCTAATTATATTTCATTGTTTAATAGGAGCATATGGAGTTTACAGAATGAATGTTAGAGAGGTTATTGAAAACCCTGACTCTCAATTCACACCACTTCCTACGACAATAACACCTATTGGCTTAGAACTTAATCCGGCGACAGAGCCTATAGAAGACCCGGTAAAACCAGTAGGAACCGAGGAAACAGTTATTGTAGAGAATAACCCTTCCCAATAATTAAAATCTTATTTAAAATTTTTATTCTGCTAAAATAGTTTATGACTAAAACTATAAATCTTGGAGTATTGGGTATTGATCATGGTCATATCTTCGACATGCTTGATGAGATGCTTAAAGAGGGATGTAGTTGTAATTATTTTTGGACAGAGGGATCTCCATTAACATTAGACGAATTTAGCAAAAGATATCCTCAAATAAAAAGAGTAGATAATAAAAGTTATATTTTAAATGATGATACAATTGATTTGATTTTAATTTCATCCATTCCTAAAGATAGGGCAAATCTATCTATAGACGCAATGAAAGCTGGAAAAGATGTCATGGTCGATAAGCCAGGATGTACAACTCTTGAGCAACTTAATAATCTAAAACAAACAGTTAATGAGACAGGAAAAATTTGGTCAATAAATTTTTCAGAAAGATTTCATGTAGCCGCTGTTACAAAAGCTGAAGAGTTAGTCGCTGAAGGTAAAATCGGTAAAGTTAAACAAACAATTGGTACTGGTCCCCACAGGCAAGGTAATTATGAAAGACCAGATTGGTTTTATGATCGTGATAGTTATGGTGGAATAATAACAGATATAGGCTCACATCAAATTCATCAATTTTTAGTATTTACAAATTCAAATGAAGCTAAAGTAAATCATGCGTTAGTTGAAAATACGACTAGGAAAGAATTTGCTGGTTTTCAAGATTTTGGTGAAGTTAATCTTACTGGAAATGGTGGTCATGGATATGTTCGTTTAGATTGGTTTACTCCTGATGCACTTTCTACTTGGGGAGATGGAAGGTTATTTATCCTGGGTGATAAAGGTTTTATTGAAATTAGAAAATATACAGATTTAGCAAAATCTGAAAAGGGAAATCACCTTTTTCTAGCAAATAACGATGAAGTTAAACATATTGACTGTTCAAAAGTTAAGCTACCCTACTTTGCTAATTTAATTCAAGATGTTTTGAATAGAACAGATACTGCTTGTTCGCAAAAACTTACTTACTTATCAATGGAACTAGCAATTAAAGCTCAAGAATTAGCAGAAAAAAAATGAAAAAATATCAAGTGGCAATAATAGGAACTAATATAGGAGCTAAGCATTTTGAAGATTTTAAAAAAGTATCAGAACGATTTAGTGTTCATACATTGTGTGGTTTAACAAGAGATCCGATAGATAAAATATTGGCGTCATATGATGGTACTAAAATATCTTTGAACTTTGATGATGTATTAAAAGTAAAGGAAATAGATATAATTGATATTTGTCTCCCACCCCATTTACACTTTTCTGCATGCAAAAAATCTCTAGAAGCTGGAAAGCATGTAATTTGTGAAAAACCACTGGTTTCAAGTCTTAAAGAAATTGATGAGCTAGAAAATATTAGCAAAAAAACAGGCAAGATAATCTTTCCAGTTTTTCAATATAGGTATGGATTAGGATTTTCTAAATTTAAAGCACTAATAAAGTCAGGACTTGCTGGAAAACCTTTAATCGCCTCATTAGAAACTCATTGGAACAGAGGAAAAGATTATTATTCAAAACCTTGGCGAGGTACTTGGGATGGTGAACAAGGAGGAGCAATTTTAAGTCATTCAATACATATTCATGACTTGGTGAGCATGATACTAGGACCAGTTTCAAATGTATTTGCAAAATTAACAACAAGAGTAAATGATATAGAAGTCGAAGACTGTGCATCTTTATCAATTGAAATGGAAGATGGAACATTGGTCACTAGCTCTATCACCCTTGGTGCAGCAAATGATACCAGTAGACTAAAATTCTGTTTTGATGGACTGACAGTAGAATCGGGAGCATCTCCTGATAAACCTTATAATCCAGCTGATGATGAATGGGTATTTTTACCAAGAGCTCCTATTTCACAAAGTCAAATTGATAAAGTATTGTCAAAAGTCGAAAAACCTAAATCATGGTACGCAGGAATGTTTGATGAAATAGCTAACAAACTTGATGGAAAAGTTAGTGATGAAGTAACTTTATTGGATGCTAGAAAATCTTTAGAATTTGTAACCGCTGTTTACAGTTCATCAAGACAAAATAAATGTATCAAACTTCCAATTACTAATGACAATCCTTTGTACAGTTCCTGGTTACCAAAATAATCAATAACCTAATTTGGGATCTACTTGATTATGTAAATCTTTTTTATCAATAAATAGTATTAAATTCTTGAAGAACTTTTCTAAAACCATTTCAATATAATTTCCTTTGCTATCTGAAGATATATGAGGTGTAATTACTAGATTTGGAGTATCCCAAAATTTAGAATTTATGTTTATTGGTTCTTCTGAAAAAACATCTAAAATAGCCCCAGCAATTTCATTTTTTTTTAATTTTTTTCTTAGATGCTCATAATCC
>CACASS010000003.1 GCA_902535275.1 uncultured Pelagibacteraceae bacterium | reverse complement strand
AGCATTATCCATTGCGTCTCCAGCTACTCTTAATGATTCTGAATATACAACACCACCTAAAGATAAAACTGCAATTTCAGTTGTGCCTCCACCTATATCTACAACCATTGATCCTGTTGCCTCTGAAATTGGTAATCCAGCTCCGACTGCTGCTGCTATTGGCTCTTCAATTAAATTTACTTTACGAGCTCCAGCTGCAAGGGCACTATCTTGAATTGCTTTTCTTTCTACTGGTGTTGAACCAGTTGGTACACAAATTAAAATTCTTGGATTAGCTAATGTTTTTTTGTGAACTTTTTTAATAAAGTGTTTAATCATCTCTTCTGTAACAATGAAATCTGCAATAACTCCGTCTCTCAAAGGTCTGATTGCTTGAATGTTCCCTGGTGTTCTTCCAAGCATAGTTTTTGCTTCATCACCAACTGCCAATACTGATTTTTTTCCTTTATTATCAACAACTGCAACTACTGATGGTTCATTTAGAACTACGCCTTTACCCTTTAACACTACGAGGGTATTTGCTGTTCCAAGATCAATCGCCATATCTTGACTCCATAATTTCTTTAAGTTGCTGAACATTGCCATTTTTATATACCTTTCATCTTTTGGTTCTCAAAATTTTGATTTTCTAAATTTTGTCCTGGTGCGGTTTTATCTCTTTTTATAATCATTTTATTTAACGAGTTTATGTAAGCATTAGCAGATGCAACTAAAGTATCAGTATCTGCTGCTTGTCCAACTGTTGTTTTTCCATTTTCTTCAATTTTAACACTAACTGTAGCTTGAGCATCAGTTCCCTCGGTAACAGCATGTACTTGGTATAGTTGTAAATTTACCTCATGAGGATAAAGTTTTTTTATACATTTAAAAATTGCATCCACTGGTCCATCCCCTGTCTCTGATGCTTTTTTGACTTCACCAAAAACATCTAATGTCATTTCTGCTCTTTGAGGTTCTCCTGTTCCAGCAAATACTTTTAAAGATTTCAAATTGATTGCACTTACTTTATTGTCTGTTATTAAACTATCATCTATTAAAGCGATTATATCTTCATCATAAACATGTTTCTTTTTATCTGCTAAAATTTTAAATTTTGCAAATGCATTATCTACAACATCATCAGTGAGATCCGGGTATCCTAAGCTAGTTAACTTATCTTTAAATGCGTGTCTTCCTGAATGTTTGCCCATTACAAGAGATGTTTGTTTAACGCCTACACTCTCTGGTGTCATAATTTCATATGTTTGCCTATTTTTTAACATTCCATCTTGATGAATGCCTGCTTCATGAGCAAAAGCATTTTTTCCAACAATAGCTTTATTATATTGGACAGGAAAACCTGTGGCATTTGATACTATCTTGGATGCTTTACTTAAAAGAGTAGTTTCAATTCCAGTTTCATATGGCATTAAATCAGGTCTTGTTTTCATGGCCATCACAACTTCTTCAAGAGCTGCATTTCCAGCTCTTTCTCCTAGACCATTTATAGTACATTCAATTTGTCTAGCTCCTGCTTGAACACCTGCCAAAGAATTGGCAACTGCCAAACCTAAATCGTTATGGCAATGAGTTGAAAGAATTGCTTTGTCTATGTTTGGAACTTTATTTAACAGAGTTTCAATAATTTTTGTAAATTCAGATGGTATAGTATAGCCAACAGTATCAGGAATATTAATGGTTCTGGCACCACATTTAATTGCAAGCTCAACAGTTTTACACATGTAATCCATGTCTGTTCTCGTACCATCCTCACAAGACCACTCAACATCATCTGTAAAATTTCTTGCGTAAGTTACATTTTGTTTTATAGCTTCATATACTTCCTCTGGTGATTTATTAAGCTTATGTTTCATGTGTAGAGGACTTGTAGAAATAAAAGTATGAATTCTAAATCTAGGAGCGTGTTTTAGAGCTTCATGGCATCTATCGATATCTTTTTTTGAGTGTCTTGCTAAACCTGCAGGTATTGATTTTTTTAATATTTTACTGACTTCAGTTACAGCTTCAAAATCTCCTGGAGATGCAATTGGAAATCCAGCTTCAATAATATCTATTCCAAGTTCGTCAAATACTCTGGCTATTTGAATTTTTTCTTCCAAACTCATTGATGCGCCAGGAGACTGCTCTCCATCACGCATTGTAGTATCAAAAATGTATACTCTGTTATTATCAGTCATTTAATTAATTTAAGCATAACTATCATACATGCTCACGCTCAGATTGCAAAATAAAATGGCTATTTTAGGCCAAATAAAACAATAATTTATCTATTTCTTATCGCTATCAACAAGTTTCTTTTTTGAAATCCAAGGCATCATAGCCCGAAGTTCAGCGCCTACTTTTTCAACCGAGTGTTCTGCTAATTTAGCTCTAGTTGCAAGAAAGTTTTTTTGACCATTTTTGCATTCTTCCATCCATTCTTTTGTAAATTTACCAGATTGAATTTCTGCTAAAACTTCTTTCATTCTTTGCTTAGTTTCATCTTTTTTAATTATTCTTGGACCTGACTGATATTCACCATACTCTGCTGTATTTGAAATTGAATAATTCATATTAGCAATTCCACCTTCATATATTAAATCTACAATCAGTTTTACTTCGTGAACAGTTTCAAAATAAGCCATTTCAGGTTCGTATCCAGCTTCTACTAAAGTTTCGTATCCATTTTTAATTAATTCTACAAGCCCACCACATAATACTGTTTGTTCTCCAAATAGATCAGTTTCTACCTCATCTTTAAATGTAGTTTCAATTATTCCAGATCTACCTCCACCAACTGCTGATGCATATGACATTGCTAAATCTCTTGCTTTACCTGAACCATCTTGGTGAACAGCAAATAAACAAGGTACACCACCACCTTTTTCATATTCACTTCTTACTAAATGTCCAGGTCCCTTTGGTGCAACCATAAATACATCTAAATCTTTTCTAGCTTTAATTAGATCATAGTGAACATTTAAACCATGAGCAAATGCAATTGATGTTCCTTCTTTAACACGCTGCTCTATATGATTTTTATATATTGATGCTTGTAATTCGTCTGGCGTTAAGATCATAACAACATCAGCCCATTCTGCAGCATCAGATAAGTTCATTACTTTTAAGCCTTTGGACTCAGCTTTTTCAATACTTGATGAACCTTCTCTTAAGGCCACCACAACTTCTTTAACACCACTATCTCTTAGATTAAGTGCATGCGCATGTCCTTGGCTTCCATAGCCAAAAATTGCTACTTTCTTATCTTTTATTAAATCTACATTAGTATCTTTTTCATAAAACATTTTCATAATTTCTCTCCTTTAATTTTTATTTTATTTAAATATTTCTGATCCTCTTGTCATAGCGACTGCACCTGTTCTTGAAACACTCACTAAACCAAATTTTTTTAGATTTTTTGACATAGTATCTATTTCTCTTCTTAAAGCTGTAATTTGTATAACATTTGATTTATTTGTTTTATCTAATATTACTGGATTAAAATCTTTACAAGCTTCAAAAGCTTTATTTAATTTACCATTGTTTGCAACAAACTTAAACAATGCCATTTCTTTAAAAATAACATTTTTATCTTCTCTCTTAAAATCTGCTACTTTATGGACTGGAACTAATTTTTTTAATTGAAGTTTAATCTGATTTACTACTTGTGGTGTACCAGTAGTTACAATTGTTATTCTTGAAATATTTTGCTTCTGATCAACCTCAGCTACTGCAAGAGACTCAATATTGTAGCCTCTTCCGGAAAATAAACCAACTACACGAGCTAAAACTCCAGCTTCATTATCTACCCATACAACAATAATATGAGTATCAGACTTCTGTTTTTTTCCTGCAAAACTATATGCTGATTTTGAGTTAGCCATTAAACCAGTGTTCTACCCTTTCCGGTAATCTTTTTCTCTTTTTGATCTTTAGGACCTAGTAACATTTGATTATGAGGTTTTCCAGATGGTATCATTGGAAAACAATTTTCTTCTTTATCTACAAGGCAGTCAAATATTACTGGTCGATCAGTATTTAACATTTCAATGATCTTGTCATCTAATTCTTCAGGTGTTTTTGCTCTTATGCCGACACAACCATAGGCTTGTGCCATTTTAACAAAATCTGGCAATGCAGCAGTGTAACTCTCAGAATAATTTTTATCATGAAGTAATTCCTGCCATTGTCTTACCATTCCCATGTATTCATTATTTAAAATAAATATTTTTATGGGTAAATTGTATTGCACTGCTGTAGACATTTCTTGCATAGTCATTAAAACAGAGGCTTCTCCAGCAATATCAATGACTAATTTTTTAGGATGTGCAATCTGAACTCCAACAGCCGCAGGTAAGCCATACCCCATTGTACCAAGACCTCCAGAAGTCATCCATCTATTTGGTTTATTAAACTTGTAGTGTTGAGCAGCCCACATTTGATGTTGGCCAACTTCTGTTGTGATATATGTGTCTTTATCTTTAGTTAGCTCATATAATCTCTCAATTGCATACTGAGGTTTTATTGTTTCTTCACTACCAATATAATCTAATGATCTTTTAGATCTCCATTTCTGAATTTGTTCCCACCAATTAGATATTTGAGATTTATTTGACTTAGAAAAATTTTTTTTTGATTTTTTAAAAGTTTTTAGTGTTGTCATTAAAACTGATTTGATATCTCCAACAATTGCCAGATCTACTTTTACATTTTTATTTATAGATGATGGATCTATATCAATATGAACTTTTTTAGATTTGGGAGAGAACTCATCAATTTTACCAGTAATTCTATCATCAAACCTTGCGCCAACGTTTATCATTAGGTCGCAACTATACATGGCGTTGTTTGCCTCATAGGTACCATGCATACCTAACATTCCTAAAAATTGATTATCATCAGCAGGAAAACAACCAAGACCTTGCAAAGTTGAAGTTATTGGAAAACCTGTTGCATAAACAAGTTCTCTTAAAAGCTCACTTGCTTTTGTTCCTGAGTTTATTACTCCTCCTCCAGTGTAAAAAATTGGTTTTTTTGCTTTGCTGATTAAATTAATTAATTCATCAATATTTTTTTGTGAATAGTTATCATGAGATTTACCATTTAATTTTTTATTATTTTTATAATTTTTGTATTTAGCTTTTTGAAATTGAATATCTTTAGGTATATCGACTAAAACTGGTCCTGGTCTACCTGTTGTCGCTACTTCAAAAGCTTTATGCATTATTTCAGCTAAGTCATTTACATCTTTTACTAACCAGTTATGTTTAGTACAAGGTCTAGTAATTCCTGTTGTGTCGCATTCTTGAAATGCATCGGTACCAATTAAATGTGTTGGAACTTGACCTGTTATGCAAACTAACGGCACAGAGTCCATGTAAGCATCTGTTAAGGCAGTAACAGCATTGGTGGCGCCAGGACCTGAAGTTACTAACAATACACCTGGTTTCCCAGTTGATCTTGCATATCCTTCTGCTGCATGTCCTGCACCCTGTTCATGTCTTACTAAAATATGTTTTATTGAATTAAAATTTTTTAATTCATCATATATTGGAAGGACTGCTCCTCCAGGATAACCAAATATGTGGCTAACATTTTGATCTTCCAAACATTTGAATACTATTTCAGCTCCTGAATATAATTTTGGCATTCAACCAATCTAGCTGAAGTTGTACTCATTGGTCAAGTTATTGTGAGGATTTTTATAATTTTTTTATAAATTTCAAAAGAGCCTCAGAATCAAATTTTTGCCAATCACTCATTTGGCCTCTAGACCAAGTTCGCTGTCTTTTAGCGTATTGTCTGGTTTTTATAACAATATTTAGTTTTAAATCATGCATAGAAGTTTTTTTATCAATAAAATCTTTAATCTCTCTTATTCCTATGACTTTGAGGATGTTGCTATCACTCTTCAAATTGAGCTTTAAAAAATCCTTAACTTCTTTAATAGCTCCATCTTTCATCATTTGGTCTACTCTATTGGAAATTTTATTAATTAATTCATCTTTAGGATAATCAATATAAATTTTTATAAATTGATCCTTTTTAAAAGATGATTTTGTTTTCTTATACCATTCAAAAATTGATTTCTTTGAAATCGAAAAAACTTCATAAGCTCTGATTGATCTTTGAACATCAGTTGGGTCAATCCTATTTTTTACTGATGGATCGATTTTTAAGAGTTTATAATAAAATTTTTTTTGACCTAAATTATTTTGCATTCGTCTTATTTTATTACGAATAGGGATAGGAATTTTTGGAATTTTAACTAATCCATCAGTCAGAGCTTTAAAATAAAGACCAGTGCCACCAACTATAATTGGTATTTTATTTTTGTCTCTTATTTTTTTAATATTCTTGTTTGCTAATTGTAACCACTCACCCGTCGAAAATTCTTTTTTAACACTTCTAAAACCATATAAATGATGTTCTATTTTTTTTAAATCGATTTTTGAAGGTCTAGCAGTCAGTACGTTTAATTCTTTATATACTTGCATACTATCAGCATTAATTATTTCCCCATTTAATTTTTTAGCAATTTTTAATGCAAATTTCGATTTGCCTGACGCTGTGGGACCTGAGATTAATATTATTTTGGACTTAAGGTCCATTTGGTTATTTTAGTTTAACACCAACATATGTTCTTTGATTTTGGTTATTATATATTGCAATCAGTAAGTTATTCTCATCACTTCTTAACTTTAATTTTACCACATTATCAAGATCACCTATTGTATTTATTTTTTTTCTATTCGCTTCAACAATAACATTATTTACTTGGAGATAATTAATGGGACTATCTTTATCTATTTTTGTAATTACTACTCCACTAGTACTCTTTGGAAGGTTTCTAGCCTCAATATCATCTTTACTTAATAAACGAACATCGATTTTTAAACCTTCAATTCTCCTCACCTTTGGTTTTTCAATTACAGGTTTTTGTGCTTTAAAGTCTTCAGATGTTTCTAATCTTCCAAGAACTATTTCTTTTGTAATTTCTCGTTTGTTTCTCCAAACTTTAACAATTACTTTTTTTCCAACATCCGTTTCAGCAACAATTTTTGGTAGTTCTTTCATTTCATTAATTGGTTTTCCATCAAACTCTAAAATTATATCTCCCGGTTTAATTCCTCCTTTGTCGGACGGACTTTTGTCCGCAACACTTGCAACTAGAGCACCTCTAGGTTTATCTAGCTTTTCTGCATCTGCTATTCCTTGATCTACTACTTGAATTCTAACTCCAAGCCATCCTCTTTTTGTTTCTCCAAATTCAATTAATTGATTTATTACTTTTTGAGCACTATTAGATGGTATCGCAAAGCCTATTCCAATTGAGCCAGATTGACCAAGTATAGCTGTATTTATTCCAATGACATCTCCACTCATATTAAATAGTGGGCCTCCTGAATTTCCTTGATTTATTGAAGCGTCAGTTTGAATATAATCCTCATATCTTGAGAGTCCTATGCTTCTATTTCTAGCAGAAATTATTCCTGCTGTTACAGTGCCTCCAAGACCAAATGGATTGCCTATCGCAATAACCCAATCTCCAATTCTGGCTTTATCTGAGTTACCAAATTTTACTGGCTTAAATTTTTCGTCAGAATCTATTTTTAATACTGCGATATCCATACCCGCATCAGCACCAAGAACCTCAGCTTTATAATCTTGATCTCCATTAACTCTAACAAATATATCTGATGCGCCCTGAATAACATGGTTGTTTGTTATTACAATTCCATCTTCATCAATTATAAAACCTGATCCTAACGCGCTAGTTTGCCTTTGTTGAGGAGAACCAAACATATCTTCAAATGGTGAACCTGGGGGAAATTCAAATGGCAAAGGGTTTGATCTTGTTGTAACAGTTGTAGTTGTTGATATATTTACAACTGATGGCATTAATCTCTCTGCTAAATCTGCAAATGACGATGGAATTTCCTGAGCTTTGGAAATTGAAAAATAATTTATTGAAATTATTAATATTGATAAAATTTTGTACATATTTTTCATGACTTTGAATACCAAATAATTATAAATCCTATAATTGCAAATACTAATCCGCCTGCTCTGAGTTGTTTATCAGCTACAGCATCAAGTTTTTTCAGCATATTTTTCATTTTTGATGGAAATAAGGCATATAAAACACCTTCAATAAATAAGAAAAGACCAAATGCTATGATCAATTCTTTCATATTAACTAAGATTGTTATTTTTCTTTGTTTCCAAAAAATTTAAAAAACTCACTGTCTGGAGATAAAATCATTGATGTTTCTCCACCAATTAAAGCTTTTTGGTAAGCTTGCATTGCTCTGTAAAATCCGAAAAATTCAGGGTCTTGTCCAAATGCATCAGCGAAAATCTTGTTTTTTTGACCATCACCTTCACCTTTCATAATCTCAGATTTTTTCTGTGCATCAGCTAAAATAACTGTAACTTCTTTATCTGCGGTTGATGTTATAGTAACTGCCATTTCAGCACCTTTTGCTCTGAATTCTTTAGCTTCTCTTTCCCTCTCAGTTTGCATTCTTCTAAAGATCGCATCACTATTTGCTTGAGGTAAATCAGCTCTTTTAATTCTTACATCAACTATCTTGATACCAAAATTTTCAGCTTCATTATTAACTCCTTGTTGAATCAAAGCCATTTGCTTTGATCTATCCTCAGATAATAATGTTTGTAGTTTTTGTTGACCTAATACATTTCTTATTCTTGAGTTGATAATCGTTGCTAATCTTGATCTTGCAACTCTTTCATTTCCTACAGAAATATAAAATTTTAATGGATCAACAATTTGAAATCTTGCGAATGCATCAACTATTAAACGTTTTTGATCTGATGCAATAACCTCTTCTGGCGGAGTATCCAAATTTAAAACTCTCTTATCCAAGAATACCACGTTCTGAATAAATGGAATCTTGAAATTTAATCCTGGCTTTAAAATTATTCTTTTTGGATCACCAAATTGTAGAACTATAGCTTGATTTACTTCTTTAACTATAAATATTGAAAAGAATAAAGTTGCTCCTATTAAGATGATTATTGGTAATATAAATTTTCCAGCTTTCATTAGTTTGTCCCTGATTTTAATTCTTGTAAAGGAAGATATGGCACAACTCCAGATCCTGAGTCTTTATCGATTATAATTTTATTAATATCAGCAAGAACTTGCTCCATTGTCTCTAAATACATTCTTTCTTGAGTAACTTCTTTTGCTTTAGCGTACTCAGTGTAAATTGATAAAAATCTACTAGCTTCACCTTCAGCCTTTGCAACAACTTCTTTTTTATAAGCTTCAGCTGCTTGTAAAATTTTTGCAGCTTCTCCTCGTGCTCTTGGTATTACATCATTAGCATAAGCTTCTGCCTCATTTTTTGATCTCTCCATATCAGCTCTAGCAGCTTGTACATCTCTAAAAGCATCAATGACCTGGTCTGGTGGGTCAGCTTTTTGAGTTTGAACTTGTGTAATTTGTACTCCACTTTCATATTCATCAAGAATTCCTTGAATAATATCTTGAGTATCTCTCTCAATAACTGCTCTTCCTTCTGTCAAAATTGGTTGAATATTTGATCTTGCAATTACTTCTCTCATTGCAGTTTCTGCTGCTGCTTTTACAGTGCCTTCAGGATCTTGAATTTTAAAAAGAAAGTTACCTGCATCTTTAATTACCCAAAATACTGAAAAATCTATGTTAACTATATTTTCATCACCAGTTAGCATCAAACTTTCTTCTGGAACATCAGCTACACCACCTCCTTGACCAAATCCACTATCTCTCTCTGATCTAAAACCAATATCCATTCTATTTACCTTTGTAACTTTTGGTGTTAACACACTTTCAATTGGGAATGGCAGATGATAATTTAATCCTGGTTGAGTAGTATTTACAAACTTTCCAAATCTTAAGACTACACCCTGCTCATCAGGCAAGACTCTATACAAACCGCTTAATGCCCAAATTACAACTAAGACAATCAGCCCGAGTATAATTGGTTTTTTACCGCCTGTACCACTTCCAGTAAATCTATTTATAGTATCCTGTAATTTTTTAATTGCTTCATCTAAATTAGGAGGTGTAGGGCCTCTTCTGAAACCTCCACCATTTCCGCTTCCTCCACCACTACCTGGAGGGCTGCCCCATGGACTTTGATTTTTATAAATCGTCATTATGACATTCTATATAGTGTCTTTATATTCAAAAACAAGGTAAGTGTATTTTTATGAATGATAAAAAAGTAGGTCTTAGTGACACAATGAAGGCAAAAACTGAGCCAAAAACCTTCAAAAGAAACCCAATTCCAGGTACTAAATTTACAATTGCAATATCTAGTGCAAAAGGTGGTGTTGGAAAATCTACTTTTGCCACAAATTTGGCCTTAGCGTTAAAAAAAGTTGGATGCAAAGTAGGAATTTTAGATGCTGACATTTATGGACCATCTTTACCAAAACTATTCTCTATAAATGAAAAGCCAGATAGCGACGGGCAAACTTTAAAGCCAATTATAAAGTATGACATTCAGTGCATGTCTATTGGTTTTCTAACAGATGAGCAAACACCAATGATCTGGAGAGGACCAATGGTAACAAGTGCTATTAAAACCTTCACTCAAAAAGTTGGTTGGAAAGACTTAGACTTTATTATTGTTGATATGCCCCCAGGTACTGGTGATACCCAACTGACATTTGCACAAGAAATTAGTGTTGATGGCGCAATCATAGTATCAACTCCTCAGGAGATAGCGCTTCAAGATGTAAAAAGAGGAATTAGAATGTTTGAAAAATTAAAAGTAAATATTATTGGATTAATTGATAATATGAGTCACTTTATCGGAGATGATGGAAAAAAATATGCAATTTTTGGAGAGAATGGTGTTGAAAGAACAGCACAAGAATTTGAGAAGAAATTTTTAGGACAAATACCAATAAACTCTGATGTTGGAAAATATGGTGATATGGGAATACCTATTGTTGAGAAAGATTCAGATCATGAAATTACAAAAATTTATTTAAAATTTGCTGAAGAAATCAAACAATCTTATCTGTAATTTGAAAAGCTTCCATAAGTTCATTCCACTCTCTTTTTGAAAGTCCAGATTGTTCTAAATTTATTTCTTCACCTTTCAATAATTTTTGTATAATTACTTTTCCTTTAGCAGAGACTTCTGTACCACCAACTCTGTAATCCATGAAGGCTTCATATGTTATTGGAACCCATCTTTTTAATGTATCCAGCATTATATCTGCATAAACTCTAATTTCATATTGTGCATGATGATCAGCACGTAATCTTAAAAAATTCATTAAGTTTAAAAGATCAGTTTTCCAATACCACTGGGTATAAGTATTTAAAGTTAGGTTCATTCTCGCTAACTCTCTAGCTAATCCTTTTTTATTTTCATCAATTGTAGACCCATCAAATTTTTGATTAAGCATAGTTTCATAATTATCATATGTTCTTTCAGCATCATTTTTTAAAAGTTCTAAGACTTCTTTTGCCTGCTCTCCCTCAATTACATCACCTCTACCTTGTCTGTTTGCAATTGATTGAGCTGCTAAATTTTGTGCATCAGGTAAATAAAATTCTTTATCTAAAATAGAATATCTTGCAGAGTATTCGTTGACATTTGCTGTTCGATGTCTAATCCATTGTCTTGCTATAAATATTGGTAATTTTACATGATATTTAATTTCACACATTTCAAATGGAGTGCTATGCCAGTGACGCATTAGATATTTTATTAGACCGCTATCTGTTGAAACCTGTTTAGTTCCTTTTCCATAAGAAACTCTTGCAGACTGCACAATAGAGCTATCATCTCCCATGTAGTCGATAACTCTTATAAAGCCATGATCTAAGGCTGGCATCGCTTCATATAATACTTTTTCTAATTCAGGAGCGGTTACTCTTTTAGTAACATTCTCTTGAGATTGTTGATCTTTTATGTCGTTTATTTGTTCCTTTGTAAGTTTCATGAATAAATTATTGAATCTCTTATATTTGGTTTTATATTAATAGTGTTGGTTTTCCAACTATGACGATAAACGAATTTCGTAATAACCATTACGGACGTGGGGGCAGTACCCACCACCTCCACCATTTACAACTTAAGGGGGTGAATTAGGATCGACGGGTGTCTAAAAGTTGTTCTTTCGTTCGGTATTGTTCCGCCGTGACGGGCTAATTTATAAATGCTAACGAAAGTTACGCACTTGCAGCTTAATTAGTTTACTAATTAAGTTACGGGGTTTGGGGCACCTGGCAACAGAACGCCCCTTCCAGATTCTCGGTTCGCTAGAAAAATAAACAGGTTGGCGTCACGAGAAAGGAAAAAGTGTTATTGGGTAGTAAAAAATTAAAGGAAAAAATCAAGCTCTCTTAGTATTTTCTTTTGAAGTTTTTTAGTGAATAGACTGTGATCTCCATTTTTAATTATTAACAATTTTTTTTTAGCATTATTAAATAACTTAAGAACTTTCCTAGATAGTGAAATAGGTACTGTAGTATCATTATAACCATGTATCATTGTTACTGGTATTTTAGCATCAATTTTTTTGTTCAATACTAAATTTTTTCTTCCATCTTTGATAAGTTGATATGTGATTGGATATTCAAAACCACCATGTTTAAGATTGTATATTCCATTATCTATAGTTTCTTTTTTCATTTTGACAGTAAATTTTTTCCACATTACTCTCTCTAAAAACTCAGGAGCCGAACCAATGCCTAAAAAACCTATAATTTGTTTTTGAAAATATTTAAATTGATTAAGTGAAATCCATGAGCCCATACTAGATCCTATTAAGATAAAATTATTTTTCTTTATAATTTTTTTGATTACCGTCTTTGTATCAGAGGTCCATTTACTAATATTTTCCTTTGTAAATTCTCCTGAAGATTTTCCATGTCCTGAATATTCTATTGCAAGAAAACCAAGTTTATTTTTTTTTGCATATTTTAGGAATACTTTTGGTTTTTCTCCATCTAGATCAGACGTAAAACCATGAAGAAAAACTATATAAAGATTTTGTTCATAATAATTACATAAATATCTAATTTTTTTTAATTTTGAGATTTTGTAATATTTAAAATTAGTCATTATTATTTAAATGTTTTCAGCCAAAACATTTTTCTATTATCTAATGTTATTTTATCATACGATAAAAATATTTATATAATGATAAACGGAGATACTATTAAAAACAAAAAAGATAAAGTTTTATACTTTTATCAGTGTCTAAAAGATCATAAAAGTGGAACAACAAAAAATATTCAAGTAGATAATCCAAAATTGTCAATATCTAACCTTGAAACTTTTGATAAAAGTCCATCAAGATTATTTTGTGATGCTTTCTGGAACTCTATTGATTACAAAAATCTTGAGTTACAATTAAAATCTAAGTTAACGTTTTTTGACATAGGTTGTGGTTCAGGAGAATATGGAAACTTATTAAAGAAATTCTCAGGAGGCTCTTTTGGAAACTATTTAGGATTAGATATTTATAAGAGTGAAAGATTTTCTGCTGAGTACAATCATATCAAGGATAAAGCTGAAAATGCTTATAAATTTATAGATAATGAAATTAATTTTATAATTAGTCAGTCAGCCTTAGAACATATAGAATATGACTTATTATCTCTTAAACAGATAACAGATAAATTAATTGAAAACAATAAACCATTTATTCAAATTCATATGATACCTGCAGAAAAATGTCTTTGGTTATATTTATGTCATGGGTGGAGACAATATTCTCAAAAAAATTTAGCAACTATTTCAGATGAAATAAAAAAATTATACTCTGTTAATATATCAATAGTCCCTCTTGGGGGTAATAGATCATTTTGGACCCATTTAAAGTATATAACTGTGCCTCTATATTTTAATCAGTCAGTACTTAGAAAAAAAAAATGGAAATGGTCAGAGCAAAAAAATTTAGAAAAAAAAATTGTTAATGCAGTAAAAAGTGAGATTGTGTGCAATAATAATTCACCTTTATTTTGGGCATTTTTGATTTCCTCTAATGGCATAAAAATTAATTATAAATCTTCAAATAATTAGAAATCACATTGATTATTTTATAATAACTAAATATGTAAATATTTACATTAACACTTTTAATGAAAATTTTTTATTTGGTGCGGTCAGAGAGACTTGAACTCTCAAGGGCAAGGCCCACACGGCCCTCAACCGTGCCTGTCTACCAGTTTCAGCATGACCGCGATTATGCGTCAGAATAATTTAATGACAATTCATTATCAAGTTGATAAGTTTTGATATGGAATTAACCTCAGAAATAAAAAAAGCAACAGACAGTATATATCAGAAAGTTTCTAAATCTATTCCTGAGATAGAGTGGGCAATTCATGCCCCATACATTTATAAAATAAACAAACTTAAAAAAGAGAAAAATGCTGTAATTCTTGCACATAATTACCAAACTCCTGAAATATATCATGGTATATCAGATTTTTCGGCAGACTCTTTAGCATTAGCAATCGAAGCAGCTAAAACTGATGCAGATATAATTGTTATGTGTGGAGTACATTTCATGGCAGAAACAGCTAAGTTAATGAGCCCAAATAAAAAAGTTTTATTGCCAGACATGGAAGCTGGTTGCTCATTATCATCATCTATAACGGGCCAAGACGTTAGAAATTTAAAGAAAAAATTTCCAGGTGTTCCTGTAGTCTCATATGTTAATACGTCTGCAGATGTAAAGGCTGAAACTGATATTTGCTGCACATCTGCAAATGCCGTTAAAATTGTAAACTCTTTAGGTGTAAAAAAAGTAATTTTCTTACCAGACGATTATTTAGCAAAATACGTTGCTTCTCAGACTGATGTAGAAATTATTTCATGGAAAGGTACGTGTGAAGTTCATGAACAATTTAATGATGAAGAGATTAATGAAATAAGAAAAAACAATCCTGGAATTAAAATTATTGCTCATCCTGAATGTCCTCCTGATGTTATAGAAGCTAGTGATTTTGCTGGTTCAACAAGTGGTATGATTAAATATGTAAAAGATAATCAACCTGAAAAAGTTATGATGGTTACAGAATGCTCAATGAGCGATAATGTTCAAATTGACAATCCTAATGTAGAATTTATTAGACCTTGTAACTTATGTCCTCACATGAAAAGAATTACACTGCCAAAAATACTTGATTGTTTAGAAAATGAAACCAACGAATTAATAATGGACCACGAAACAATTGAGAAAGCTAGGAAATCAGTAGAGAGAATGGCTGAAATAGGCAGATAAATTCTGTGCCAAAAATTCAATTAAGTAAAAGTTTTATCCGTACCACCTGCAAGTTAGCTCTTAATGAGGATCTATATCCTTCAGGAGATATTACAACAAATCTATTAAATAATAATTCAATTTCAAAAGTTAAACTAATAAGTAATGAAAAAGGTATTATAGGTGGATTAGAATTTGCTAAACAAACATTTAATTTACTAGACAGAAATATTAAATTTCATATAAAAAAAAAAGAAGGATCAAAAATTAGTAAAGGGTCTGTAATTGCTGTAATTGAAGGTAAAATTAAAAATATATTAATTGGAGAAAGAGTTGCTTTGAATTTTATCTCCCATATCTCAGGTATTGCAACCAAAACCAATAAATTTGTAAAAAAGGTAGGCAAGAAAACAAAAATTTGTTGCACTAGAAAAACAATTCCTAATCTAAGAGTTATTCAAAAATATGCCGTAAAACTAGGAGGTGGGACTAATCACAGATTTAATTTAAGTGATGAATTTTTAATTAAAGACAATCATTTAGCCTCATCAAAGAAATTTGAAGAAATAGTAAAAAAAGCAATTAAAAATAAAAAGAAAAGAAAAATTACTGTTGAAGTTGACACTTTGAAACAATTTAAGAGAATTAATGGACTTAATTTTAATACAGTTTTATTTGATAATATGAGCGCAAAAAATCTTAAAGTTGCTGTAAAATATGCAAAAGGGAAATATGAAACGGAGGCCTCCGGAGGAATAACTTTAAAAAATGTAAAAAATCTTGCTTCAACAAACGTTGATAGAATATCAGTAGGTGAGTTAACACATAGTATTCAAGCCTTGGATTTAAAATTAGAGATTTAATTTTTTTTTAATTGGGCTTGTGCTGCTGCTAATCTTGCCACTGGAACCCTGTAGGGCGAACAGGATACATAATCTAATCCAGTTTTTGCACAGAATTCTATACTTTTAGGATCTCCACCATGCTCACCACAAATTCCAAGTTTTATTTTTTTGTTTTGTTTTCTGCCTTTATCAGTTGCAATTTTTATTAAGTCTCCAACCCCCTCATCAATTGATACAAAAGGATCAATATCAAAAATTTTGTTCTCAATATAATCATTAAGGAATTTACCACTATCATCTCTGCTAATTCCAAATGTAGTTTGAGTTAAATCATTTGTTCCAAAACTAAAAAATTCAGCATGTTTAGCGATATCTTTTGCCTTTATTGCTGCTCTTGGTAATTCAATCATTGTTCCTACTAAAAAATCTATTTTAATTTTATTTTCATCTTGAACTTTTTTTGCAATTCTTATTACTAAATCTTTCATAATTTTTATTTCTGCTTCTGTTGAAACTAAAGGGATCATGATTTCAGGCATAGTCGATTGAATTTTATGTTTTTTACATTCAACTAAAGCTTCAAAAATTGCAGTACACTGCATCTCATAAATTTCAGGAAATGAAATTGCCAATCTACAACCTCTATGACCTAGCATTGGATTTTGTTCATGAAGTTCTGAAATTCTAACTTCAAGTTCTTTAACGGGAATATTAAGTGAAACTGCAACATCATTAATTTCATTATTACTTTTTGGCAAAAATTCATGTAGTGGTGGGTCAAGCAACCTAACTGTTACTGGTAAACCTTTCATTATCTTGAATATTTCAATAAAATCTTTTTTTTGATGTGGTAATAGCTTTTTCAGTGCATTAGATCGATCTTCTATTGTTTTTGATAATATCATTTCTCTTACTGATAAAATTCTTTCTTCCTCAAAAAACATATGTTCGGTTCTACACAAACCAATACCCTCTGCACCAAATTCTCTAGCAGTTTTGCTATCCAATGGTGTTTCTGAATTAGTTCTAATTTTTAATTTTCTAAAATCATCAGACCAACTCATTATTTTTGAGAAATCACCTGATATTTCTGGTTTAACTGTTTTTACCTCGCCAATAATTATTCTTCCTGTTGAACCATCAATTGTAATTATTTCTCCCTCTTTAATTACTCTGTTATTTGTTTTGAATAATTTATTTTTGTAATCAATTTCTATTTCACTAGATCCAGAAACACATGGTCTTCCCATCCCCCTTGCAACTACTGCAGCATGACTTGTCATGCCTCCCCTTGAGGTAAGTATTCCTTTTGCTGCGTGCATACCATGAATATCTTCTGGTGAAGTTTCTATACGAACTAATATTGTACTTTGCATCATACTATTTAGTCTTTCAGCTTCCTCGGACGTGAAAACAACTTTTCCACTTGCAGCACCTGGTGACGCGGGCAGGCCTGTCCCAATTACATCCAAGTTTACTTTCTCATCTAAAGTTGGATGAAGCAAAGTATCTAAAGAACTAGGTTCTATTCGTAATATTGCATCCTTTTTAGTAATCAATTTTTCTTTAACCATATCTACAGCTATTTTAACAGCAGACTTAGCTGTTCTTTTTCCAGAACGTGTTTGAAGCATCCATAGTTTTTTATTTTCAACAGTAAACTCAACATCCTGCATATCTTTGTAATATTTTTCTAATTTAATTAAAATATTTTTTAGTTGCTTGTATGTTTTTGGCATTGCCTCTTCCATTGACTTAAGAGTTTCTTTTGATTCAACTCTCGCTTTTTTTGTAATATGTTGTGGTGTTCTAGTTCCTGCAACAACATCTTCACCCTGTGCATTTATTAAATATTCGCCATATATATCTTTTGATCCATCAGATGGATTTCTAGTAAACACTACGCCAGTTGCGCAGTCATTTCCCATATTTCCAAAAACCATTGATTGTACATTTACTGCCGTGCCCCAATTAGACGGTATTTGATTTAATTTTCTATAGACTTTTGCTCTGTGACTTTCCCAAGATAAAAAAACTGCACTTATAGCTCCTATCAGTTGTTCATTGACATTTTGAGGAAAATTTTTTTTTGTTTTTTCTTTTACAATGTTTTTAAAATCTTTTATTAGAGCTTCCCAGTCATTCTCGTCTAACTCTGTATCTAGCAATACTCCTTTTGTTAACTTATAGTTCTCAATTATATCCTCAAAGTGATATCCTTCGATTCCCAATACAACATTAGAATACATTTGAATAAAGCGCCTATAACTATCATTTGCAAATCTTAAATTTGAAGTTTTTTTTGCAAGTGCTATTACCGTATTATCATTAAGACCTAAATTTAAAATTGTATCCATCATACCTGGCATGGAAACTCTAGCTCCTGATCTTACAGAAACTAGAAGAGGATTTTTTATATCTCCAAATTTTTTTCCTGAGTCTTTTTCAATAACTTTTAATTCTTTATTTATTTCATTGAGTATTTTTTTATTTAATTTTTTTTTATTCTTATAAAACAAATCACATACCTCTGTAGATATTGTAAAACCAGAGGGTACAGGTAGCCCCATTCTTCCCATCTCAGAAAGATTTGCACCTTTACCTCCAAGAATGTTTTTTGGCAGTTTAATTTTTTTTATTTTATTTGATTTAAAGTTAAATATAAATTTTTTCATACTAGGTTTCAATTTTTGAAAAGTTAAAGTAGTTATCAAAAGTTTTACACAACATATTTAATAATTCTAATCTATTTTTTTTAATTATTATATCTTCATCATTAACAATAACATAATCGAAAAAATCGTTTACCTCGTTCTTAATGCTTGATAAGATTTTCAGACTTTCCTCGTAATTTTCATCTTTTCCAATACTCAAAAAATATTTTCTTATATCATTTATTTTTTTATATAATTTTTTCTCATAATCATTTTTAAATATACCTGGATCTGCAAAACCAAGGGTTTCAATAGATATTTTTTCCTCACTATTTAGAATATTTGAGGATCTTTTGTATACTGCAATAGTTTCAAAGCCGATTTCTTTTTTAATATTCTTATTTAAACATATAGATTTTTTATAAGCTTTTAATATATCATCTAATCCAAGCAAAAATGTTGAGCTTTCAATTATATCTTGTCTTATTTTTTTTTCTTTTAAATAATTTTTTAATCTTTCAATTATAAAATCACTTAATTCGTTTTGTATTTTTTTAATATCAAATTCATAGCCCTGATCTCTATATACTGAACAGGTATAAACAATTAAATCTTTTAGTTTGACTTTTATTTCATTTTCAACAATTAATCTGACAAGACTTATAGCCATTCTTCTTATGGCATATGGGTCTTTTGAACTAGTAGGTTTCAGATTAATTCCAAAAAAACCAACTAATGAGTCTAGTTTATCACTTAAAGATAAAGCAACACTGTACATTTTTTTTGGTAATTTGCTTTCCATCCCGTTAGGCAAATATTGTTCAGATATAGCAAGACAAACTTCTTTATCAAACCCTTGAAACCTTGCAAAATGACCTCCAACAATGCCTTGGAGTTCTGGAAACTCTCCAACAAGATCAGACATTAAATCAACTTTACAAATTGATGAAGCTATTTCAATTTTATCTTTGCTAATTAAAAAATCATCAGAAATTAATGATGATAACTTTCTCATACGCTGAATTTTGTCAAAGTAAGATCCTAAACCTTTAAAAAAATTTATATTTTTTAATTTATCTACTTGTTTAACTAAATTTTGGGTTTTATTTTTTTCCCAGAAAAACTCAGCATCGCTTAATCTTGCTTCAATCACTCTCTCATTTCCTAATTTAACAAATCCTTTAGTGTCTTTAATATCTGAAACTACAAAAAAATTATTTGTAAGATTATTTTTTTTATCAAAAGTTGGTAAATATTTTTGATGACTCTGCATAGTAGTAATCAATATTTCACTTGGTATATTTAAAAATTTTTTGTCAAAATCACAAACAATTACCGTCGGCTTTTCAACTATATTTACTATTTCATCTATAAGCCTATCATTCTGTTCGATTTTTAAATTTTTTTTATTAATTATTTCATTAATCTTATTCTGTATTATTTTTTTTCTTAAATCTTGATCAATTAAAATACCTTTTTGTTTAAAAAATTTTAAATACGAATGAAAGTCGTTAAAAATTTTCATACCTTCTTCTAGTGATTTATCTATAAAAGTTTTGTTGGAGCTATTTATGTGGTTAAAATCAAAATTTAGAGGTTTTTTATTAAATATTGCTAAAATAGATTTAAGAGGTCTTCCCCAATAAAGATCATAATTTGCCCATTTCATTGATTTATTCCAAGCAATTTTTTTTAAGATTTCACTTAAATTTTTTTCTAGTAAATCTGAAACTTTTATTTTTCTAGATTCTTTTTTAAAAAAATAAAATTCACCTTTTTCAGTTTTTTTTTTAAAAATTTTTTCTAGTATTATATTGTTTGATCTAATAAATCCCTCTAATGCTTTTTCAGGAGCATTAACATTTGGGCCTTTAATTTCCTCTGAGCTTAATTTGATTTCATTAGGGATTTTATCAATATGTAGAACTAATCTATTTGGCGTTGAATAAACATTGAAATTTTCATTGAATTTGATTTGGTTATTAATAAAAAAATTTTTAATATTTTTTTTTAATTCATTCCTTGCGTTTATTTGAAGCCTTGCCGGAATTTCCTCACTAAATAGCTCTACAAATAATTCTGACATTAACTTTGGCTTTCAATCCAAACTTTCCCAATTGATTTAGTTAGTTCCCTTATTCTTGCAATATATTCAGCTCTTTGTGCTACACTAATCACCCCTCTTGCATCTAAAATATTGAAGACATGACTACATTTTAAACATTGATCATAAGCTGGAAGAGAAATCTTTTTTTCAACTAATAATTTTGTTTCTTCCTCAAGCATTTCAAATATTTTAAATAAATTATCAGTATTAGCATATTCAAAATTATATGCTGAAAATTCTTTCTCTGACTGATGAAAAACATCTTTGTAAGTAATACCTTCATCATTCCATATTAAATCAAAAACACTTTTTTTATTTTGAATAAACATGCACAACCTCTCTAATCCATATGTAATTTCAACAGATACAGGTTTACATTCAACTCCTGCCATTTGTTGGAAATAGGTAAATTGTGTAACCTCCATACCATCACACCAAACTTCCCATCCAAGACCTGCTGCTCCTAATGTGGGACTTTCCCAGTCATCTTCAACAAATCTTATATCGTGTTCCTCATGATTAATTCCTATTGATGACAAGCTATTTAAATACATCTTTTTTATTTCTTTTGGTGAAGGTTTAATTAAAACTTGGAATTGATAATAATGTTGCAATCTATTAGGATTGTCACCATATCTT
The DNA here is from genome assembly GCA_902535275.1 of uncultured Pelagibacteraceae bacterium. Lineage (GTDB taxonomy): Bacteria > Pseudomonadota > Alphaproteobacteria > Pelagibacterales > Pelagibacteraceae > Pelagibacter. The sequence continues at coordinate 21,057 of CACASS010000003.1, read as the reverse complement.
CCATCAGTCGGGCGGCGTGATGGTTGAACATATGCAGTTTTCCATGGTTTTGAGCCAAGCGATCTTAAAGTGGTTGCTGGATGGAATGTCCCAGCACCAACCTCTAGATCGTATGGTTGTAATATTACACAACCCTTTTTAGACCAGTACTTTTGTAAGTTAAAGATTGTATCTTGAAAAGATAAAATTTTTTTTTTTATTTTAGAGACCATACCTTTGCCAGATTGATCTTTCTTCTAATACACTAATTACTTTATCAGTATAATTTTCAGAAGATGCTAGCTTTTTTGATAACCATCCTTTACTTTTTCCAAATTTCTTAATTTCTAAATCATCTCCGTATTTCTCTCTTAATATTTGATCTGCATTTCCTATTCCATCTATTAGTCCTAATTCTTTTGCTTTTTTTCCTGCCCAAAATTCTCCAGAGAAAAGTTCAATACCAGAGTTTTTGTTTAGTTTTTCTTTTCTGCTTTCTTCAACAACATCTATAAAATCTTGATGAATTTCTAATTGGATATTTTTTAAACGATTAATATCTTCTTCTTTTTCATCCAAAAAAGGATCTAAAGTGCTTTTATTTTTTCCCGCGGTATAAACTCTTCTTTCTATCCCAATTTTTTCAATTAAATTTTTAAAACCAAATGAAGCAGAAATAACTCCGATAGATCCTATGATTGAGCTTGAGTTAGCATAAATTTCATCACCAGCACATGCAATAAGATATCCTCCAGATGCTGCCACATCCTCAGCAAAAATAATTACTTTCTTTTTTGTTTTCTTAGATTGTTCTTTTATTAATTTACATATCAAATGTGATTGTACTGGGGATCCACCAGGTGAATTAATTGTAATTGCGACAGCTAATGCTTTCTTTACTGAAAAAGCTTTTTTTATAATTTCTTCTTCACTTGAATATTCTATTCCCTGCCTGAATCTTCCAACATTTCCTATAACCCCTGATAATTTGAGGTGACTTATTATCTTTTTTTTTTTAAAAAATGAGAGCATTAGAATTGTTATAAGTTTTTATAATATATTATAAACCCTAGTTATAATTAAAGAATAAGGTGCGTCAATTGATAAGTATATTAATAAATTGGATATAATAGTTTTAATTAATGGGAACTGTAATACAGCTAAAAAAACAAATTAATAATTCATATGCAGATTTAAAAAATTCGGTCGATGATAAATTGATTCTTGTTGAAGAAAGAATCAATTCTAGACTAGCAAGTAAAGTTGAATTGGTTCAAAAGATGACGAAGTATCATTTAAAAACTGGTGGAAAAAGACTAAGAGCACTCTTAACCTTGCAATGTGCTAAAATTTGTGAATATCAAAAAGGATTAAGAGATGTAAATCTTGCCGCTTGTGTAGAACTTATACATGCAGCTACTTTAATGCATGACGATGTAATAGATAGTTCTGACATTAGACGAGGTAAAAAAACACTTAATACAATTTGGGGAAATCATTCATCAATTTTGGTAGGTGATTATTTACTTAGTAAATGTTTTGAAATGATGGTAGAGGACGGGAATTTAGAACTATTAAAACTTTTAGCAATTACATCATCTGAAATTGCCCAAGGTGAAGTTCTTCAGTTACAACACAATAAAGAAATAGATATCTTGGAAGAAACATATCTAAATATTATTTCATCAAAAACAGCTTCTTTATTTGCAGCAGCTAGTAAAGTTGGAGCAATTATTGCTGAAAAAGATTTAAAATATAAAAATGCTTTGGAATTTTATGGAAAAAACTTAGGGCTTACATTTCAAATAGCAGATGACACATTAGACTATAATTCTGAATTAAAATTATTTGGAAAAAATATTGGCAATGACTTTTACGAAGGTAAAGTGACTTTGCCTATAATTTTACTTTATCAAAAAGTTGATAAGTTTGAAAAAGAAAAATTAAAATCTTTTTTTGAAAAAGATATTCGTGAAAAGCAAGATTTAGAACATGTCCTTGTTCTGATAAAAAAAAATAATATTATTAATGAGTGTTATAAAAAAGCAGAACATTATATTAATTTAGCTTCTAATTCTTTAAGTGTATTTGAAGAGTCTGAAGAAAAAAATATATTAAAAAACTTAACTTCTTTTAGTATTGAAAGAAATTTTTAAGGACTTAATAATACTTTTTTCCATTTTTTGGGTAATCTAATATATTTTAGCCTTTCATGAATTCGATTCTTTCCATCTAGCCAAAATTCAATTTCCTTAGGTTTAATTCTCCAACCAGACCAATGTTCAGGACGTGGTATATTATTTTTATTTGGATATTTTTTCTTAAATTCTTCAATGGACTTATATAAATCTTGTCTTTGTTTTAAAATAGAACTTTGCTTTGAGGCCCAAGCACCTATTCTACTTCCATAGGCTCTTGAATTATAATAATCATCAGCTTCTTTTTTTGATACTTTAGATGCAACGCCAACTATTCTTATTTGCCTTTGCAAACTTTTCCAATGAAAGCACATCGAAATTTTTGAGGTATTTCTGATTGCTTTGCTTTTATCACTATTAAGGTTTGTATAAAAAACAAATCCATTTTTATCAAAATCTTTTAGAAGCACCATTCTAACTGTTGGAAACCCATTTTTATTAACAGTTCCAACTGCAAATGCGTTTGGATCATTAATTTCTGTTTTTTTTGCTTTATTGAACCATTCTTCAAAAAGTTTTATTGGGTTATTATGTTCTTTAAAGCAAAGATTTAGTCCAAGTGAGTTTTTTTCGTTCATAAATTTAAAAAAATAATTTATACATTAAAATAATGTCATTTAATACTTTTGGAAAGTTATTTAGGTTTACCACTTGGGGAGAGTCTCATGGACCAGCTATTGGATGCGTTGTAGACGGCTGCCCTCCAAATATTCCAATAAAAGAGAGTGATATACAAAAAGAACTTAATAAAAGAAAACCAGGACAATCTAAATTTACAACTCAAAGAAAAGAGGACGACAAAATTAATATTTTATCTGGTGTTTTTGAAGGTAGAACAACTGGAACTCCAATTTCCCTAATAATTTATAATAAGGATATGAGATCTAGAGACTATGAGACAATAAAGAATAAATTTAGACCAGGACACGCAGATTATACTTATTTCAAAAAATACGGTATCCGGGATTACAGAGGTGGTGGAAGACAATCTGCTCGCGAGACTGCGGCTAGAGTTGCGGCGGGTGCTGTTGCGAAAATTGTTTTGAAAAGTAAAATTGGAAATAAGTATCAAGCTGTTGGTGCTGTTACACAATTAGGGATACTAGGATGTGACTTAAAGAAATGGAAAGACAAAACAATTTCTAGTAACCCATTTTTTTGTCCTGATAAAACTGTGATTAGACTTTGGGAAAAATATTTACTTGGGATAAGAAAAGCTGGATCATCTTGTGGAGCAATAATTGAAGTTAGAGCAAGAGGAGTTCCTTTGGGACTTGGAGCACCAATATACTCAAAATTAGATATGGATCTTGCGGCAGCAATGATGAGCATTAATGCTGTAAAGGGTGTAAATATTGGATCAGGAATTAACTCTGCAATGTTAACTGGCGAGGAAAACTCTGATGAAATTTTAAAAAAAAAAGGTAAAACTAGTTTCAAATCAAATAATGCAGGAGGAATTCTTGGAGGAATATCTACTGGACAAGAAATAAATGTTTCATTTGCAGTAAAACCAACATCATCTATTTTGTCATCGAGGAAAACAATCGATAGGTTTGGGAAGAATACGACAATATCTGTAAAAGGAAGACACGACCCATGTGTTGGAATTAGAGCGGTTCCAATAGGAGAGGCGATGATGCATTGTGTAATTCTTGATCACTATTTAATGAATGCTGCTCAAAATAAAATTTAATTAGATTTTTTAATTAAAACTTTTGAATTTAAAGTATCTAATATTTTATTTTCAATACCAATAGAGTCTAAATTAGCAAACTTATACATTAGCTCTGGTTTATCCTGATCAATAAATCTATCAGGCAATATCATTGATCTAAACTTAAGATTGCTGTCTAATAAATTTTTTTCACTTAAAAATTGGCTCACGTGAGATCCAAATCCTCCTATTGAACCTTCTTCTATTGTAATCAAAACCTCATGTTCTGTAGCGATTTGCCATATTAGGTTTTCATCTAACGGTTTTGCAAATCTTGCATCAATAATAGAGATATCAATTCCTTTTTTTATTATATTTTCGGAAGCCAAAATACACTCCTGTAATCTTGCTCCAAAATTTAAAATTGCAACTTTTTTTCCTTCTTTAATTATTTTTGCTTTACCCAACTCAATTTTCTCAGTTATGTCAGGTAATTGAACTCCAACACCATTGCCCCTTGGATATCTAAAAGCTGATGGTCTATCGTTTATATCCATTGATGTATTTATCATTCTTACAAGCTCGGCTTCATCGCTTGCAGCCATTACCACAAAATTTGGCAATGTTGAAAGGTATGTTATATCAAAAGATCCAGCATGTGTTGGGCCATCAGCACCAACTAACCCCGCTCTATCGATTGCAAATCTAACAGGTAAAGATTGTATGGCAACATCGTGGACTACTTGATCGTAAGCTCTTTGAAGAAACGTTGAGTATATTGCAGCGTAAGGTTTATACCCTTCTGTAGCCATACCCGCAGCAAAAGTAACAGCATGTTGTTCGGCTATCCCAACATCAAACATTCTTTCTGGAAATTTTTTTCCGAATAAATCCATCCCTGTTCCTGACGGCATAGCGGCAGTTATGCCAACGACCTTACTATCTTTTTCTGCATGTTTGATTAATGAATTGGCGAATACTTTTGTATAAGAAGGAGTATTAGATTTAGACTTTTCTTGTTCTCCTGTTTTTACATTAAATTTTGAAACACCATGAAATTTATCCACCGATTTTTCAGCAAACGAGTAACCCTTTCCTTTTTCAGTTTTAACATGGATTAAAATTGGTCCATCATAATTGATATCCTTTACATTATTAAATACTGAGACCATTGAATCAATATCGTGTCCATCAATTGGTCCAATATAGTAAAATCCCATAGAATTAAATAATGTTCCACCCGTTACTGCAGATCTTAAAAAATCTTCAGCTTTTCCAGCTTGATTTTTAAATCTTTTTGAAAAAGCAGATATAATTAATTTTAATGTTTCTCTAAAACTAAAGTAAACTTTACCAGATAAAATTTTTGCTAGATATTTTCTCATAGCACCAACAGGTTTTGAAATTGACATATCGTTATCATTTAAAACAACAATCATCTTTGTTTTGCTTCCACCAGCATTATTCATAGCCTCATAAGCCATACCAGCACTTATCGCTCCATCACCTATGACTGCAATTACATTGCCTGATTTATTTGATAACTTATTAGCTACTGCTATTCCTAATGCAGATGAAATAGAAGTTGAACTATGAGCAGCACCAAATGGATCATACTCACTTTCTGATCTTTTTGTAAAACCTGATAATCCTTCACCTTTTCTAAGAGTTCTTATTTGTTTTTTTCTACCAGTTAATATTTTATGCGGATAAGTTTGATGCCCTACATCCCAAATTAATTTATCATGAGGAGTATTAAATATATAGTGTAAGACAACAGTCAATTCTACAACTCCTAGTCCAGCGCCTAAATGCCCTCCTGTTTCAGAAACAACATCAATTAACTCTTGTCGAACCTCGTCTGCCAAAATTTTAATATCAGATTGTGATAATTTTCTTACATCATCAGGAAAATTAATATTATCTAGAAATTTATAATTGTTGCTCACTTTGTTCTATTTAAAATATAATTTATTGTTTCTCTAAAATCGTCACCTTTTTTTCCAAAAATTTTTAAACTTTTAAATATTTTTAATTTTAAGTTATCTGCATATTTAATAGTATTATTAGTGCCTAGTAAACTTATTAAAGTAGCTTTTCCCCTTTTAAAATCTTTTTTGGTTTTTTTTCCTGCATTAGATGTTTTGCCTCTTAAATCTATCAAGTCATCAGCAATTTGAAATAATAATCCAATTTCGTTGCCTATTTTAGTAAACTTATTCAGATATTTTGTTTTACCAGACATTATAATAGGGGCAACACAACAGAAACTAAATAGCTTTCCAGTTTTTTTAATTTGCATATTTATAATTTGTTTTTTATTTTTTTTGATTTTTTCATAACTTAAGTCTAAAAACTGCCCACCAGCAATTCCTGTATGTCCTGAGCTTTCGGAAAGTAGGTTTATTAATTCTATTTTTTTATGGTCCTCTAAATTTAATCTTTTTTCACTAAGAATTTGAAATGCAATAGTAAGTAAAGAATTGCCAGCAAGAATTGCAGTTGACTCGCTAAATTTTTTGTGTGTTGTCAATTTTCCTCTTCTTAAATTATCATTATCCATACACGGTAAGTCATCATGAATTAATGAATAAGCATGTATACATTCAACTGCTGCTGCAACTTGCAAAATATTTTTTTTATCTACTTCGAATATAGATCCAATATCAAAGAGTATTTTTGATCTTACCTTTTTACCTCCAGGTAAAAGTCCATAAAGCATTGGTTTGGTAAGTTCGGTTTTTTTTTGTTTGGAAAAATATTTATAAAGATAATTATTTGTTCTATTAACTATTTTATTTAACTTTTTTTGCATTTTTATTTGATTTTATATCTTTAATTTTAAAAATTGTTTTATCAGATATTTCTTTAAAATTTTTTTGGAATTTTTTTTCTATTAATCTATTAATTTTTAATAAATTTGTGTAGTCTTCAGATGTATTTTCTAGATTATTTCTATTTTCCAAATTTTTAATAATTTCGTCTGCCAAATCAGTTAGCTCATTTAAAGATTTTGACGCAATATCATCTGGCAAATTTTTTTCATTCATATATTAGTTGGTAATATTATATGAAAAAGAATGATTCAAATATTAAAAAAGCAATAAAATACTTAAATAATAATGAATGTATAGCAATCCCTACCGAGACAGTCTATGGACTGGCTGGAAATGCGTACTCGGATAAAGCAGTTTCAAGAGTATATAAATTAAAAAAAAGACCTAGAAACAATCCTTTAATTACTCACTATTATAGTATTAATAGCTTAAAAAAAGATTGTGAAATTAATAATAATTTTATTAAACTTTACAAAAAATTTTGCCCAGGACCGATATCATTTGTTTTAAAATTAAAAAAGACAAGTAAAATTTCAAAAATTATTACAAATAATTCAAATTCAGTAGCAGTAAGATTTCCAAGTCATCCTTTAACTAGAAAACTGTTAAAAAAAATTAATTATCCACTTGCAGCACCTAGCGCAAATATTTCAACAAGTATAAGTCCTGTTTCAAAACAAGATGTGGTTGATGAATTTGGTCCTAAGTTAAAGTTTATCTTAAATGGTGGTTCTTCGAAAATAGGTTTAGAATCAACGATTATAAATCTTATTGGAAAACCTCATATTTTAAGATTAGGAGGAATAAATAGTAAATTAATCTATAAGATAATTAATCAGTTAGAAAATAAGAATAAAAAAAAAATTAAAATAAAAGTTCCTGGTACTAGTAAACTGCATTATTCACCTGGAATACCTGTGAGACTAAATGCCAAAAAAAATTATCAAAATGAAGCATATATATTGATTAAAAAAAGAAAAAAATTAGATAAAAACCATTTTTATATAAGTAAGACAAATAATTTAAAGCAAGCTGCAAAAAATTTATATAAGACGTTAAGAATAATAAAAAAAAAAGGTTACAAAAAAATTGCTATTGAAAAAATACCAAATATTAATATTGGTGAAGCTATTAATGATAGAATTTTAAGAGCATCAAAAAAATGAAAAATTTAATTGAAGTTCAAAACATAAAAAAAAACTATGGCAAAAAAGAAGCTGTAAAAGGAATATCTTTTAATGTTGAGGAAGATGAAATTTTAGGTTTACTTGGTCCTAATGGATCTGGAAAAACAACAACTATTGGAATGTTGCTAGGCTTGCTTAAACCTACAAGTGGTCAAATATTTATCAATAATCTTAAACTTGAAGAAAATAGAATTCAAATTCTTGAAATGATTAATTTTATATCCCCATATATTGAACTGCCCAAAAAACTTACAGTGAAACAGAATTTATATGTTTATTCTAAACTTTATAAAGTTAAAAATATTAAGGAACGAATTGAGTATTTATCGGAAAAGTTAAGAATAGGTGAATTATTAAACCGTATTACCGGGGAACTTTCATCAGGTCAAAAAAATAGAGTAAGTTTAGCCAAAGCCCTAGTTAATGAACCAAAAGTTCTGCTACTTGACGAACCAACTGCTTCTTTAGACCCAGAAGTAGGAGATTTTGTTAGAACATTTTTAGAAGATTATAAAAAAGAAAAAAAAATTTCGATACTTTTAGCTTCTCATAATATGAATGAAGTCACGCGTTTATGTAAGTCTGTATTAATGATGAAAAATGGAGAAATAATAGACCAAGGTAAACCTGAAGATTTAATTACAAAACATGGAAGAACAAATTTAGAGGAGGTTTTTTTAAAACTATCAAGGAGTAAAAGTGAGTATAACTAGAATATACGGTTTGTTTTTAAGGCATTTTTATCTAATCACTAGATCATTTCCTAGAATATTAGATCTAGTTTATTGGCCATCTATTCAAATTACATTATGGGGATTTATATCTAATTTTTTTGCAACTCACACAACTTATTACAATAATGCAGTTGGTGTAATCCTTACGTGTGCAATTCTTTATGATTTTTTGTTTAGGACAAGTATTGGTTTCAATATGCTTTTTTTGGAAGAAATTTGGAGTAGAAATTTTACTAATCTTTTCATAGCACCAATGAGAATTGGTGAGATCTTAACCTCACTTGTTATAACTGCTTTAATTAGATCACTAATTGGCCTTGTTCCAGCAATTTTACTTACATCCCCATTGTTTGGAATCTCAATTTTAGATTTAGGAATATTTTTATTTTTTCTTTTTTTAAGTCTTTATATTTTTGGGATCACACTTGGTATTTTAGTTTCTTCAGGTCTGCTTAGATTTGGTCCATCATTTGAAAATATAGCATGGTCAACAATGTTTTTACTGGCACCTTTTGGATGCATTTATTATCCAATAGAAACTCTTCCAGAAATATTTCAAAAAATAGCATATGTTCTGCCATTAGTTTACATATTCGAAGAGGCTAGAAATATTTTAATTAACCAAACAGTTAATGTTCAAAATGTTTACTATGCGTTTATGTGGAATGCTTTTTATTTCTCTCTTTCAATCATTTTATTTTATTATTCTTTCAATGCAGCAAAAAATAAGGGTACTTTAATTAATATGGGTGAATAATGGTGCGCCCGCAAGGAGTCGAACCCTGAACCTCCAGAGCCGAAATCTGGCGCTCTATCCAGTTGAGCTACAAGCGCATATTGTATATTTATATCAATATGAAAAGTTTTATAAATATAAAAGTTAAAAATAAAGAAAAAAATTTAAGAATAGACATTCTATTATCCAATCAGGATGACAAATTAAGTAGGTCAAGAGTAAAAAGTTTAATTTTAGAAAATAAATTAAAAATTAATAATATTATTATTAACGACCCCTCTAAGAAAATTAAATTGAATGATGAAATTTATTTTGAGATTTCAGAGCCAGAAAAAGAGACACTTGAGCCATTTAAATATCCACTTGATATTGTTCATGAAGACAAAGATTTAATAGTTATCAATAAATCTGCAGGAATTTCTATGCATCCTGGGCCAGGAAATTATGATAATACAATTGTAAATGCATTGATAAATTATGATAACAAAAATTTATCAAATATTGGAAACGAATTAAGACCTGGAATTGTTCACAGGATTGACAAAGATACATCTGGATTAATAGTTATTGCCAAAAATAATATTTCACACAAAAATTTGTCAAAACAATTTTCTGATCATTCTATTACACGAGTTTACCAAGCTCTAGTCTGGGGTAAAATAAGACCTCAAAATGGAAAAATAGAGACTTTTATAACTCGAAGTTCAAGAAACAGACAAATGATGGAAGTTTCATCTAAGAAAGGCAAAAAGGCTGTGACCAATTATAAAACTTTAGAAATATTTGAAGATGAAAAAATTCCAACATTTAGTCTTGTTGAATGTAAACTAGAAACTGGAAGAACGCATCAAATAAGAGTTCATTTGTCTTACAAAGGTAATAATATTTTAGGTGACAAGAAATATAAAAAAAAATTTAAAAAATTTGTAGGTATTGATAGTGAGATTGAGGATAGTATAATCAGTCTTAATAGACAATTTTTACATGCGAAAACTATCGGCTTTAATCATCCTAGTAATAATACAAGACTTGAATTTACATCAAATTTACCATCAGATTTAGAACAAATTTTAAAAAAACTAAGAAAAATCAAGTAATAAAATCATTGTAAAAATTTAATTATTTATTAAATAAATACTTCGAATGAATAAAAATACTTACAACTTACCAGCACTTTCAAATGAAGGTGGATTAGCTGCTTATCTTGCTCAGATTAAGAAATTTCCAATGCTTGCAGCTGAGGAAGAGTATATGTTAGCTAAAAATTGGCAATCAACTGGAAACGTTAAATCCGCTGAAAAACTTGTTACTAGCCATTTGAGACTTGTTGCAAAGATAGCAATGGGTTACAAAGGTTACGGTTTACCTCTCAATGAGATGATATCTGAAGGTAATGTGGGATTAATGCAGGCTGTAAAAAAATTTGAGCCAGAAAAAGGTTTTAGACTTGCAACTTATGCAATGTGGTGGATCAAAGCTTCTATACAAGAATATATATTGAGATCATGGAGTTTAGTAAAAATAGGAACAACAACAGCACAGAAAAAACTTTTTTTTAACCTAAAAAAAATTAAAAACCAAATAGCTCCACGGTCAGAGGGAGATCTAAGACAAGAACATGTTCAGGATATAGCTAAAAGACTTTCAGTAAGTGAAAGTGAAGTTGTTTCAATGAATAGAAGACTTTCAGGAAAAGAACAATCCTTAAATGCACCAATAGGTGAAGATGGAGATCAGTGGCAAGACTGGGTAGTTGATAATGAAATGGATCATGAATTAAAAATTGCTCAAAGTGATGAAATGGAACAAAGAAAAGATCTACTTGAAGATTCAATTAAGATTTTAAATGAACGAGAAAAAAAGATTTTATACTCTAGAAGATTAACTGATGAACCTGTAACTTTAGACGAGCTGAGTAAAAAATATAAAATAAGTAGAGAAAGGGTAAGACAAATAGAAAATAAAGCTTTTGAAAAACTACAAAAGCATATGCTAAATTCTGCAAAGTCAAAAAATTTGCTACCAGCAAATTAGATATTAAAAGGATCTTGAATTAAGATTGTATCATTTCTCTCTGGACTTGTGGAAATACTGGAAATTCTAGTCTCAACAAATTTTTCTAACTCTTTGATATAATTTTTTGCATTTTCCGGCAATTCTTCAAATTTTTTTATACCCACTGTTGAAGATTTCCAACCTTTAAAGGAATTGTATATTGGTTTAACCATAAACTGATCATCCACTGAAGCTGGAAGGTAGTCAAATTTTTTACCATTTATCTCGTAAGCAATGCACATTTTAATTTCATCTAGTTCGTCTAGCACGTCTAGTTTGGTTAATGCAATTCCATCAATTCCTGAAATTTTTAGAGTTTGTCTTACAAGGACTCCATCAAACCAACCACATCTTCTCTTTCGACTTGTGACGGTTCCGAATTCTTTTCCTCTTGTACCAAGTAAGTCACCAATCTCATCTGTTAATTCAGTTGGAAAAGGACCTTCTCCAACTCTAGTTGTATATGCTTTTGTAATGCCTAAAACATAATTTATGGAGTTTATACCACAACCTGAGCCAGTTGCTGCTGACGAAGCGACAGTGTTGGATGAGGTTACAAATGGATAAGTCCCATGATCTACGTCTAAAAGAACTCCTTGAGCACCTTCAAATAATATTTTTTTGTTTTGAGATTTTAATTCATCTATTTTTTTCCATACTGGCTGTGAAAATTGAAGTATTTGTGGCGCAATATTTAACAAATCTTTTTTTAATTTCTCTTTTTTAAATTCAGTTTTTCCTAAACCTTTTCTTATGGCATTATGATGATTTAAAACCACATCTAATCTCTTATCTAAATTATTTTCTGATGCAAGATCCATTACTCTTATTGATCTTCTGCCAATCTTATCTTCATAAGCTGGTCCTATTCCTCTTCTTGTAGTACCTATTTTGGATTTTCCTGCTGAGTCTTCTCTAATCTCATCCATTTCTTTATGAAATGGCAATATAAGAGTGGCTGCCTCAGATAAAATTAAATTTTTAGAATTAACTTCTACATTTTTAGATTTAATTTCGTCAATCTCATCTAGAAGTGCCCATGGATCAACCACTACTCCATTTCCAATTATAGATATTTTATTCTTTCTAACTATTCCTGATGGCAACAGTCTTAATTTATAAACTACACCGTCTATTACAAGAGTATGACCAGCATTGTGTCCGCCTTGGAATCTTACTATTACATCAGCCTCGCTAGAGAGCCAATCAACAATTTTTCCTTTTCCTTCATCTCCCCACTGTGAACCGACTACAACTACATTTTTCATCTAAAATTTTTTTTAATTTGTATACTATTTAAGTGGTTTACAGGACCGTGACCTTTCCCCAAGTTTGGTTGTGTTCTTAATGAATGATTTACATATTTAATTGCCATTTCACAAGATTTCTTTAAAGTTTTTCCACATGAAAAGTAAGTAGTTATAGCGCTAGAAAGAGTACAACCAGTGCCATGGCTATTTTTTGTATTTATTTTCTTATTTTTAAAGATTAAGAATTCTTTTTTATTAATAAATACATCTTGAATATTTTTATAATTTAAATGACCACCTTTAATTAGGACATTTTTTGCACCCAATTCTATTAGATATTTGCCTGCTAAAATTACATCCTCGATAGTTGATATTTTCAAATTTGTTAAAACTTCAGCTTCAGGTATATTTGGTGTAATTAAATCTGCTTCAGACAAAAGTTGATATTTTAAAATTTTAATAGCTGGGTCATTAATTAACTTTTTTCCACCCTTTGCCACCATCACTGGATCTAATATTATTTTTTTTGCTTTAATCTTTTTTAATGATTTTATTACTGAATTTATAACTTCTTTTGAATGAAGCATTCCTATTTTGACAGCGTCTGGTTTTATATCTTTTGCAGTAAATTCAATTTGATTTGAAATTTCTTTACCATTCACTGGAATAATTGATTTAACACCTGTCGTATTTTGTGAAGTTATAGCAGTTATAGCAGTCATGGCATATGAACCAAGGGATGTGACAGTTTTAATGTCTGCTTGTATACCTGCACCTCCAGAAGAATCTGATCCAGCTATAATTAAAATTTTTGATTTTATTTTCAAATTAGATAATTGATTTTTTTACAATATTTACACATTTTGAGAGTACAGTTATGTCTCCAGTCTCACACATTATTCTCACTACTGGTTCTGTTCCAGACTTTCTTACTAACATTCTGCCCTTTCCTTTTATTAGACTATTTGCTTTTTTAATTGCATTTTTACACTTAGGATTATTAATTATTGATTTATCTTGTACTTGAACATTCTCTAAAAGTTGAGGGGTTGGTGCAAAATTTTCAAATATTTCACTCGCCTTTTTGCCTTTCCTCATAGAAAAAAGAATTTCTAGTGCTACCAATAAACCATCACCGGTAGTCGCAAACTTACCAAGTATAATATGGCCAGATTGTTCTCCTCCTAAATTAAATTTACTTTTCTGCATAGCTTCTTTTACATATCTATCGCCAACTTTTGATCTTATAAATTTGATTTTATTTTTTGAAAAATATTTTTCTAATCCATAATTTGACATCAGGGTTCCAACAACTCCTCCTTTTAAAATTTTTTTTCTTTTCCATCTTGTTGCCAGCATAGCTATTATTTTATCTCCATCAATGATTTTACCCTTTTCATCACAAATTATTATTCTATCTGCATCACCATCTAGAGAGATTCCAATATGGGACTTATTTTTTTTTGTATGATATTTAATTTTATTTGGAAATGTAGAACCACATTTTTTATTTATATTAAATCCATTTGGAGAAGTTCCAATTTCATGAACTATGGCACCCAATGATCGAAATAATTGAGGTCCTACTTTATATGCAGCTCCATTAGCACAATCTATTGTAATTCTTAAACCTCTTAAATTAAATTGTTTAGGAAAATTTTTTTTTAATATTTCAAGATATTTATTTGAGCCATTTTCTAACCTTTTGACCCTACCTAATATTCCAGGATTTGATAACTTTTTTGATATTTTGGTGTCAATTATTTTTTCTATTTTTTTTTCTATTTTGTCAGATAATTTAAGTCCATCAGGTCCAAATAATTTTAAACCATTATCATAATAAGGGTTATGAGATGCAGTGATCATAATACCCATATTAGCTTTCATTTTTTTTGTGAGCATTGCTAAGCCATTTGTTGGTAACGGCCCGAAAGTGAATACATGCATTCCAGCTGATGTTAAACCAGATACTAATGCTGGCTCAAGTGTATATCCAGACAACCTTGTATCTTTTGCAATTATTGCTATCTGCTTAGTTTTTTTTTGATTTTTAAAATATGTACCTGCAGCTAAACCAAACTTAAAAAACATGTCACCATTTATTTTATCTCCATTTACCTTTCCTCTTATCCCATCTGTTCCAAAATATTTTTTTATCATTATTCTAAATTTAATTTTTTAAAAACCTTTATTCCCTGGTTGACTTCATTGACATCATGAATTCTTAGTATTTGTACTCCTTGAAGCATGCTAAAAATACTTGAAGATACAGTCCCGCCAATTCTTTGTTTTGAGTCATTTTGACCAGATATATCCTTAATAAACCTCTTTCTTGAAATTCCTAACATTATTGGCAATCCTAAAGAATGAAAAATAGAAATATTATTAATTAAGGTAATATTATGTTTCATATTTTTACCAAATCCTATTCCGGGATCTAAAATAATATGATTATGTTTAATTCCATTATTTCTAATTGATTTCAACTTATCTTCAAAAAAATCGTATATATCTAATAAAACATTTTTATAACTTGGATTTTTTTGCATAGTTTCCGTTGTACCTTTCATGTGATGGAGAACAAATGGTAATTTGGTTTGTTTTAAAAAATTAATTGTCTCCCTATCATAACTTAGGCCAGATATATCATTAATTAGGTCTAATTTATATTTTGAAGCTTTTTTCATTACAAAACTTTTTCTAGAATCTAAAGAAACAAAAATATTTTTAGATTTTAAATAATCCATAACTTTATTTACTCTTAGCCACTCCTCTGTTTTAAGAATTTCTTTAGCTCCTGGTCTTGTAGATTCACCTCCTACATCAATTATTTTTGCCCCATCAACTATTAATTTATTAATTTGTTTTCTTGCAGTAATTTTTTTATTAAATTTTCCACCATCAGAAAAACTATCTGGTGTAAGATTTAAAATACCCATGAAAATTGGCAAATTATCAAATTTTAATTTAGGAATTTTTTTTACCCTAGATATATTACTTATATCAGTTAAAACTTTTTTTTTAATTTTAAATGGAAGATTTTTAATATTTTTTAATTTTATTTTTTTTTTGTTTGTCCTGGTAATGATTTCAACGGTATCGAACGAAAGTAATTTGTTACCGCTTATTGGAAGTGAAATCTTTTTTTTAACCTTTTCTATAGATATTTTATTATAATAAAAATTACACGCTCTTGTGTAATATTTTTGCATTAAAAGTTAATGAACAATTTTTGGTTTTAATCCCATCGAACCTAAAGCCGAACTTTGATCATCTTCCTCTACTTTTAAATCCTCTTTATTTTTTGGATATACATTTTTATTGACAATGTCTTCAATTTCCTTGCCTGACAAAGTTTCATAAGTAAGCAATGCTTTAGCTAATTTATGTAAATCATCAATTTTATCAGTCAAAACTTTTTTTGCTCTATCATAGCCTTGATCAACAAATTTTCTTATCTCGGTATCTACTTTTCTTGCAGTTTCTTCTGACATATTTTGTTGTCTTGCGACTGATCTACCTAGGAAGACTTCTTCCTCATTTTCACCATAGGCAACTGGGCCAAGCTCTTTACTTAAACCTGCTCTCATCACCATGGCTCTTGCTCTTTTTGTAGCTTGTTCTATGTCGCTCGCTGCACCTGTAGTCACCTTGTCATCTCCAAATATTATTTCTTCTGCAACTCTGCCACCCATTGCTATAGCCATTTGCGCATGAAGCTGTTCTCTTGTTTGGGATACTTCATCTCTTTCAGGAAGTTGCATTACCATTCCCAATGCTCTTCCTCTTGGAATAATTGTTGCTTTATGAATTGGATATGCTGCCTTTTCATTTATAGTCACAATAGCATGGCCAGCTTCATGATAAGCGGTCAGTTTTTTCTCTTCCTCGCTCATTACCATTGATCTTCTTTCGGACCCCATCATAACTTTATCTTTTGCTTCCTCAAACTCCAAATAGGTAACAATTCTTTTGTTTTTTCTTGCAGCTAGCAATGCAGCTTCATTTACTAAATTTGCTAAATCAGCACCAGAAAATCCGGGAGTTCCTCTAGCTATTGTTCTTAAATTTACATCTGGCGCCATTGATATTTTCTTAGCATGTACTTTTAATATTTTTTCTCTACCTAATAAGTCAGGATTAGAAACTACAACCTGTCTATCAAATCTTCCTGGTCTCAATAAAGCTGGATCAAGTACATCCGGTCTATTGGTTGCTGCAATTATGATCACACCTTCATTTGTATCAAAGCCATCCATCTCTACAAGTAATTGATTGAGTGTTTGTTCTCTCTCATCGTTACCACCACCCAAACCTGCACCTCTACTTCTTCCTACAGCATCAATTTCGTCGATAAATATTATACACGGCGAGTGTTTTTTTCCTTGCTCAAACATATCTCGAACTCTTGAAGCTCCTACTCCAACAAACATCTCTACAAAGTCTGATCCTGATATTGTAAAGAATGGCACTCCAGCCTCACCTGCTATCGCTCGGGCTAGTAAAGTTTTACCTGTTCCTGGAGGTCCAACTAGAAGACATCCACGAGGTATTTTTCCACCTAGCCTGCTAAATTTTTTAGGATCTTTTAAAAATTCTACTACTTCTTCGACTTCTTCTTTAGCTTCCTCTACTCCAGCTACATCATTAAATGTAACTTTACCTTTTAATTCATTCATCATTTTGGCTTTTGATTTTCCAAAACCCATTGCTCCGCCTTTGCCACCTTGCATTTGTCTCATAAAAAATATCCAAACAGCAATTAATAGTAACATTGGGAACCATGATAAAAGTACTCCAAATAATGAAGGCATTTTTTCTTCTAAGGGACTTGCTGAGATACTTACTCCTTTATCACTTAATTTTTGAATTAGATTTGGATCATCAGGGGCATATGTATTAAAGATTTCTCCATTAGACATTACGCCCTTAATATTTTTTCCTTGAATTTCTACTTGAACAACTCTTCCATTATCTACTTGCGTTAAAAACTCTGAAAATATTATGTTATTTTTTTGGTTAACTGATCCTTGTGGACTCTTGAACATATTGTATAATCCGATAGTCAATATTACTATCACAGCCCACATAGCTAGATTTCTAAAATTCATAAGTATAAATTAAGAATTATTACAAATTTAACAAGTGTCAATTTGTGCCAATTTGGAGGTATTCTAACCTTTTTCTGGTGAAATAATGACAGAATTCTCAATTTTTTGAATTATACATCCTGAAAGTGTTTTTTTTGAATAATTATTATTAATTCCTAAATATTTAATTAGTCTCACAACCTTCTCACCTCTTGTCAAAGTATTTTTTTTTCCAACTTTTTGGATTACTTCTGAAAATGATCTAAAAACTATTTCATCCGGTTGTTTAAGAAAACCATCTTTTAAAATAATACTTTTTTTATATTTTAAGTAATTTGAATTATCATTAATATTTTTTTTAACAAAATAATCTAAGGCATAATTACTTTTACTTAGATTATTCAGAGTTAATTTAAACTTGTTTAAAGTTAATCCATCTTTTTCTAAATTTGAAATTAATTTTCTTACTTTTGCTCTCAAAAATTTATCATTAAAATTAGAAGGATCATTAACATTAAAATTAAAAGTATTTTTTGATATATATATCAAATCTTTTTTAGATATATCAATTAAAGGCCTCAGAACATGAATTTTATCATCATGCTTTACTTTGGATTTAATCTTACTAAATGAAATTAGACCTCTTAAACCTGAGCCTCTTAATAATCTTATAAAAAAATTTTCGATCAAATCATCTGAATGGTGTGCTGTTAAAATCATATCAATATTTTTAGCTAAGCTTTGTTTAATAATTAATTTGTATCTATTATATCTTGCAAAGGATTGAATATTATTTGATACCTTTCCTTTTTTAATAGTAAGTATTTTGCTAGAAATTTGGAATGATTTTAGTTTTTTTTTTACTAAATTTGCTTCGGTAGTAGAATTTTTTCTAAGTTTATGATCTACAATAAAAAAGTAAGCTTTTTTGTTGTTTTCTATTGAATAAAATTTGGCTAAGAATGATAATGCTATACTGTCTACACCCCCTGAAATAGCTACACAAAAACTGTTTGTGATATGGCTAGATAAGTTTTTTTTAAATTTTAAATAAATCTTTTTTATCTTTGGATCATCTAATTTTTTTGAATAAAAATTAAGAATTTTCTTTTTTACACTCAAATTCTTTTTCTTCATAATACTTTGCTTTTTGAAGTACAGATTGAGTTGCTTCAGGATATTGTTTTTTAACTCCAGCAATCATCAAGCATCCTTGATCTTTTTCGCCCATCTGAACCAATGATACTCCTAATTTTAACAAATTTTCAGGAGCAATTTTACTTTTTGGATACTTTTGATAACCTTCCAAATATGCAGTGGCTGCATCGGTATACATTTGTCTTATTCTGTAAGTTTCTGCATACCAATATTGTGCATTACCTGACAATTCGTTATCAGGATTAGTTAATACAAATTCTCTAAATGCTTTTTCAGCACTAGCATAATCGCCGACTTTTAGAAAATTTCTTGCAAATTGATATTGTTCTTTTGGGCTAGTATCAGGCAATAATTTTTCCTCTGCATTGAAAACTTCTGAGATTATTGCTTCAGTTTGCTCAACAGTCTCGATCACCTGTGTATCATCACTAGTAGTCATGTTTTTATAAGATACTTCTCCTAGTGACTGCGGTTCTGAAGATCCAGGAAGTATTTTTTTTTGAGTTATCTCTTCATTTAAAAAGGTTTTTTCATTTTTAGGTAAATCAGTTAGAGAGTTATTATTTGTATTTACAATAGAGGATTGCTCAATTTGCTCAAATCTTAATTGATTATCCTGTTGAGCTTTAGAAAGCTTATTAGAGAGTTTGTCTAATTTAAAATTTATTTCTTCAAACTTGTTGGTTAATTCTTGAAACTGTGTCTCAATTTCACTTAATTTCAACAGATGTTTTGTTAATGCCTGCTCAGACTCCTTTGTTGAAGCTTTTAGATTTGTGTTTGAATCAGAGTTTTCAGAAAATGATTGGGAATATACTGCTCTTTCAAGAGTTCTGAGATCTTTTTGAATATTTTCTAAAATTTCTCCCACTTCTTGATCCTGTGAAAATGAAATACCTGTTGAAATAAATAAAACTGAAATAAAGTTAATCGAAATTAACTTAAGTAATAATCTCATGAAAACATTTGTAGTTATAATAATGGCAAAAAGAAGACCCTTACTTAAAAGTAAGGGTCTTTTTAAATTTATGTTAATTTGCTTTTACTGTTACAGATCTTCTATTTTTTGACCATGAGAGTGGGTTAGAACCTGAGTCTACAGGTCTTTCTTTTCCATAACTTAAAACTTTAATTCGATCAGACGAAACACCATAAGTCATCAAATAATCTTTTGCCGCATTAGCTCTTCTCTCACCTAAAGCTAAGTTATACTCTCTTGTACCTCTCTCATCCGCATGACCTTCAACCACAACAGTCACATCTGAGTTCTGTCTTAACCAAGCTGCCTGTTTTCTTAAAGTCTCTCTAGAAGCTGTAGTTAATATTGTTTCATTTGTTGCAAAGAATACTCTGTCAGGAACCCCACTTGCGAGCTCTCCAACAGTATCAGAGCCTATATAAACATCGCCCTGCATTAACGCATCTAATTTTTCAATTGGATCTGCTTTTTGAGTCTCTGCTGCTTTAGTAGTAGTCGATGACTCCGTTGTTGTTTTTACAGACTTCTTAGTTGCACATGCAGTAACAATTAAACCTAATATAACAACAAGAAATGCATTTTTTAAAATTTTGTTTAGATTCATTTTTGCTCCTTCAATAGAATATTATGAACTTAATCATGTAATTAGATGTTTTGTCCAGAAAAATCAACCAAATTTAACAGAATCTTGGATTTTCTTTAATTTCCTAACAAAGAAGACCATGATGGGTCTGAGGCATCAGTCTCAGTTTTTACCAACCTCTCGTTGTATCCTGTCAAATCAATTGACCATAATTTTGCTGAAAATCCTTGACCTTTATCATCAGTTTTTGTTTCCCTATAGAATATGATTATTCTTCCATTTGGAGACCATGAAGGAGCCTCTTGATAAAAGTTTTCAGTAAGCAATCTTTCTCCAGATCCATCTGTTCTCATAACTCCAATAAAAAATTTACCTTTGTGTAACTTCGTAAACGCTATTAAATCTCCTCTTGGCGACCAGACTGGCGTACCGTAAATTCCTTTTCCAAATGATATTCTTTTTACTTTTGATCCATCACTTCTCATAACATAAATTTGCTGATAACCACTTCTATCAGAATTAAATGTAATATATTTGCCGTCAGGTGAGTAAGATGGCGAGGTATCTATAGAGGGATGATCAGTTAATTTTTCTTGTATGTTTGTTTCTAAATT
>CACASS010000002.1 GCA_902535275.1 uncultured Pelagibacteraceae bacterium | reverse complement strand
GTTACATTTGCAGATGATACAGTACCTGGTGTTGATATCATATATCCAGATCCAGGATTTATAATAGATAAAAAAGATGACTTGCTAGGTATAGTCCTAACACATGCTCATGAAGATCATATTGGAGCTATTGCACATGTTTGGCCAAAATTAAAATGTAAAATTTTTGCTACACCTTTTACCTCAGTATTAATTACTGAAAAATTTAAAGAAAAAAAAATTGATATTACTGGCTATTTAAAAATTGTAGAACTTAATAGTACAATCAATTTAGATCCCTTCAATATTGAGTTTGTTACACTTACTCATTCAATACTAGAACCCAATGGCCTAAGAATACAAACACCAGCTGGAAATATTTTACATACAGGAGATTGGAAGTGTGATTCAGATCCATTAATTGGTGGAAATATAAACTCTGAAAGATTAAAGGAAATAGGTAACGAAGGTGTATTAGCTATGATTTGTGACTCTACAAATGTATTTAGCGCAGGTAGAGCAGGATCTGAACTTGATGTGCGTAAAAATTTACTTAAGGTTTTTGAAAGATTAAAAAAAAGAATAATCGTTACTTCATTTGCATCCAATGTAGCTAGGATGGAAACTGTTTTTTATTGTGCAGAACAAACAGGAAGACATATTTCACTAGTTGGAAGATCGATGCACAGAATATTTAAAGCAGCAAGACAATGTGGTTATCTTAAAAATGTTATTGATCCTATAGATTCAAGAGATGCAAAAAATATATCTAGAGAAAAAATTGTTTATTTGTGCACTGGAAGTCAAGGTGAACCAATGGGAGCTATGAATAGGATAGTTAAATATACTCACCCAGATGTCTACATAGAAAGAAATGATGCTGTAGTTTTTTCTTCGAAAATTATACCAGGAAACGAGAAGAAACTGTATAAGTTACATAATAATTTAGTCAAAGAAGGTATTGAAGTTATATCTGAAGACAATGAATATATTCACGTTTCTGGACATCCTAACCGTGAAGACCTTAGAGATATGTATAATTGGATTAAACCAAAAGCTGTTATACCAGTTCATGGAGAACATAGACACATGATAGAGCACATTGAATTTGCAAAAGAAATGCAAGTTAAATACCCAGTTCAAGTAGAGAACGGTGATATTGTTAAATTGTATCCTGGAGAAAAACCAGAAGTCTATGACAAAGCACCAAGTGGAAGAGTTTATTTAGATGGAAATGTTCCAGTAGAGGAAGACTCTAGATCAATAAAAGAAAGAAGGAATATTTCATCAAATGGATTTTTAGAAGCTACAATTATGATTACACCAAAAGGCAACATTCACCACAAACCTTTGATAACTTTTAGAGGTCTACCAGTATATGAGAATGATGAGTTTATTTATGGATTAGAGGAAGAAATAGAAAAAACTATTAAAACATTTTCATTAAACAACACAAAACAACAAGATAATCTCATAGATGCTCTTAAAATAACTTGTCGTAAATTTTCAAAAGAAAAAACTGGGAAAAAACCACTAACAAATATAAACTTGGTAAGAATTTAAATAATAAAATGTTTTTTTCCAAATCATTTGTACCAATTCTTAAAAATAATCCTACAGAAGCCAAAATTAAATCTCATCAGCTTATGTTAAGAGTTGGAATGATAAAACAATCATCAGCTGGAATCTATTCATGGTTACCACTCGGTTTCAAAGTTATGAAAAAAATAGAACAAATTGTTAGAGAAGAGCAGGATAGAATTGGCGTTCAAGAAATTCTAATGCCAACAATTCAATCATCAGAAATTTGGAAAGAAAGTGGAAGATATGATGATTATGGAGAAGAGATGTTGCGTATTAAAGATCGTCAAAATAGAGAAATGTTGTATGGACCTACCAATGAAGAGCTTGTAACAGAAATTTTTAGATCAAGTATTAAATCTTATAAATCACTCCCACAGCTACTATATCACATTCAGTGGAAATTTAGAGATGAACTAAGACCAAGGTTTGGAATTATGAGATGCAGGGAATTTTATATGAAAGACGCTTACTCTTTTGATTTAAATGACGATGAAGCTCTTTTTTCATATAATAAATTTTTTCTCTCATACTTAAGGACTTTTAAAAGATTAAATTTATCAGCAATACCTATGGCAGCAGATACAGGACCTATTGGTGGAAATCTTTCCCATGAATTCATAATTCTTGCTGATACTGGGGAAAGTAAAATTTACACGGATAAAAGGATATTTGATGTGAATAGCTCATCAACTTTATTAGAAAAAAATTCGCTTACTAATTTACGACAGCAATATGAAAAATTTTATTCTGTTACAGACGAGAAGTTTGACCAGAAAGAATTTGAAAAAGTAGTTCCAGAAGAATTTAGAGTGAATACAAAAGGAATAGAGGTAGGTCATATATTCTATTTTGGAGATAAATATTCAAAACCAATGAATGCTTCAGTAGATTTTAATGGTAAAAAAGAATTTGTTAAAATGGGATCTTATGGAATAGGTGTATCAAGATTAGTAGGTGCCATAATTGAGGCTAAATACAACGATAAAGATGAAATAATGAAATGGCCAATATTAGTTGCTCCTTATCATTGTGCAATAATTCCAATGATTAAAAAAAATGATACATCAAATTTAGAAAAATCGAATAAAATATTCGAATATTTAAAGTCTAAAAATATAGATGCCATAATAGATGATACTGAAGAAAATATTTCTGCAAAAATTAGGAAATTTAATTTAATTGGTATTCCCTATCAGTTGATTTTGGGAAATCAAACTGATGGAGATTTATTTGAGTTTAAAGAAATTAACGGAGAAACTCAAAAATTAAATATCGAAGAAGTTGTGTCACAAATTTTAAAAGCTAAATCAAATTGATCTCACAGCTAGAAAGAGAAGTTACATTTAGATTTTTAAGAACTAGAAAAAATGATGGTTTTTTAAATATCATCTCAATTTTTTCTTTTATAGGTATTTCATTAGGTGTTGCGGTTCTAATCATTGTTATGTCAGTGATGAATGGTTTTAGAACTGAGTTAATAAGTAAAATTGTAGGTTTTAATGCTCATGCAGTAGTTCAACCAGGAAGTAAACCACTGGAATATATCCAAGATTTGGATATGACAAAAAATATAATTTCAAATGATGGAGAAGCAGTAATATTGAATAAAAATATTACAAAGGGTGTCTTTTTAAAAGGATATTTAGAAAGTGATTTTAAAAACCTTCAAATAGTAAAAAATAAAGAATTTTTTGGATCACAAAACTTAAATGACAATAATATTTCAATTGGTAAAGAATTAAGCTTTAATTTAAATGTTAATATTGGTGATACAATTACAGTTATGTCTCCTGCAGGAATTCAAACTTTAGTTGGCACACTTCCTAAACAAGAAAACTTTAAAATAGTATCAATTTTTGATAGTGGTTTGTCAGACTATAATGAAAATATTGCATATATTAATTTACAAACACTCGAGAATTTTTTTAATAAAAATAATGAAGATAGGTTTTTAGAATTCTATTTTAAAGATCCAAAAAAAATAGAAATTCATAAAAAAAATTTAACAGCTCTATTTCCTGATGCGCTAGTTTATACTTGGTCAGATATGAATAAATCATTATTTTCAGCTTTGAAAGTGGAAAGAAATGTTATGTTTATAATTTTATCTTTGATAATTATTGTTGCAGCATTTAATATAATATCTGGACTTACAATTTTAGTAAAAAATAAAACAAGAGATATAGGCATACTAAAATCAATTGGGGTATCAAATAAATCAATAAAAAAAATCTTCTTTTTAGTGGGTTTTTTTATAGGAACCTCAGCGACACTATTCGGAGTAGCTGTTGGCACTCTTTTCTCAATTTATATAGAAACTATTAGACAATTTATCTCAAATATATTCGGTATTTCTCTTTTTCCAGAAGATATTTATATTTTAAACTCTATGCCCTCTGAAATAAATATAGTTTCAATAATAATAATCTCTGTTTGTTCAATATTTGCTACAATTTTAGTGTCTATTTACCCAGCTTCAAAAGCATCTTCTTTAGATACAGTTAAAACTCTAAAATATGAATAATTATATTAAAATAAAAAATCTAACAAAAAAATATGAGAAAAATAAATCTATAAAAGTTTTAAATGATGTTTCATTTAGTTTTGAGTCTGGAAAAACTTACTCTATTATTGGACCATCTGGATCTGGAAAATCGACTTTACTAAATTTACTATCATTAATTGATAATCCTACGACAGGATCAATTGAAATAAGTAGTAATAAAATAAAATTAAATAATAAAGTTGAAAATGATTTAATTAGAGCGAAGAAAATTGGAATTATTTATCAAGACAAAAATCTATTGTCAGATTTTACAGCTTTAGAAAATGTATACTTGCCTAATTTACTAATTACTAAAGAAAAACATAAGTCCGTAGATCTTGCAAAAAAATTGATAAAAAATGTAGGTATGTCAACTAAAATAAATTATTTTCCTAATGAATTGTCTGGAGGTGAAAGTCAGCGTATTGCCATAGCCAGGGCATTAATTAATGATCCTGATATTATTTTAGCTGATGAGCCAACTGGTAGTCTAGATTTTGAAAATGCTAAACTTATCTTTAAAATCCTATTTAATTTAAAAAATAAAAAAAGGATCATCATTTTTGCAACTCACAATAGATATTTTGCAAATATGGCAGATTGTAAAATTATGATGAATGATGGTAATATACAAATCATCAATGCTACAACCTAAAAAAAAATCTTTTAATCAAATTAAAATTCACACACAGTACTCAATATGTGAGGGTGCATTAAAAATTGAGAATCTTAAAGAGTATTGTAAGAAAAATAAGATACAATCAGTTGGTTTAAGTGATACTTATAATTTATCGGGTGCTTTAGAATTTTCTGAAAATATTTCATCGGTTGGAACTCAGCCTATCATAGGATCACAAATTCAATTTAGATTTAAAAATACTTATGGACTTATTCCACTTATTGCTAAAAATTATGTTGGTTATAAAAATATAATTGAACTTTCATCAAAAGCTTATTTGGAAAATGCTGATAATAACCCACCACATTGTTCAATTGATGATTTAATAAAATATAGTGAGGGGATAATTGTTCTTTCTGGAGCAGTTAGTAATCTGATTGGTAATATTTTCAACAAAGGATTAATTGATGAAATGGAGGAATTAATATCAATATTTAATGCTAATTTTAAAGAAAATTTTTATTTAGAAATTCAAAGACATGGTGACATAAATGAAAAAGAATTTGAAATTTGCAATCTTAATCTTTCAAAAAAATATGAAATACCAATTATAGCAACAAATGAAGTTTACTATTTGGATAAAGAAATGCATGAGGCGCATGATGCTTTAATGTGTATTGGTCAAAAAACTTACATAAATGATCAAAAAAGATTAAAGCTAACTAACAATCACTACTTTAAATCTTCATCTGAAATGTCAGAGATTTTTAAAGATTTGCCTGAGGCATTAGAAAATAATTATAACTTACCTTACAGATGCGATTTTAGACCTATACCTTCTAAACCTATACTACCTAACATTATTACAAGTACAGTAAATATCGACGATGAATTAAAAAATAACTCCTTTGAAGGCTTGGAGGAAAAATTTAAAACCGATCCAGAGCTTATAAAAAAAATATCAAATAATATTAAAATTAAAGAAACTTATAAAGATAGGTTAAAGCATGAAATAAAAATTATAACTGAAATGAATTATTCAGGATATTTTTTAATTGTTTCAGACTATATAAAGTGGGCAAAAGATAATAATATACCAGTAGGGCCAGGAAGAGGATCAGGAGCAGGTTCATTAGTTGCTTGGTGTCTATCTATAACAGATGTTGATCCAATAAAATTTAATTTAATTTTTGAGAGATTTCTTAATCCTGATAGAATTTCCATGCCTGATTTTGATATAGATTTTTGTGAGGAAAAAAGAGATCAAGTCTTCAAATATTTAACAACTAAATATAAAGATAGTGTTGCCCATATTATTACATTCGGGAAGCTCAAAGCTAGAATGGTAATAAGAGATGTTGGACGTGTGTTAGGACTTCCTTATGGTTATATAGATAGTATCTGTAAAATGATACCATTTGATCCATCCAGACCATTGACCTTACAAGAAAGTATTAACGTAGAGCCAAGGTTACAAAAGTTAATTAATGAAGATAAAAGAGTTAGTCGTCTAATAGAACTATCTCTAAAACTTGAAGGTCTAAATAGAAATGTTGCAACACATGCAGCTGGAGTAGTCATTGCAGATAAAAAATTAACACAAACTGTTCCATTGTATAAAGACTCTGCAGCAGATTTATTACTTCCTTCTACACAATTTGATATGTACTCAGCTGAAAATGCCGGGTTAGTCAAATTTGATTTTCTCGGTCTAAAGACTCTTACGGTAATTAACAAAACACAAAGACTTGTAGAAAAAAAACACTCAAATTTCAAAATTGAAACTATTGATTATGAAGATCAAAAAGTATTTAATCTTTTATCTAGCGGGAAAACAGTTGGGTTATTTCAATTAGAAAGCTCTGGTATGAAAGATGCTTTAATCAATATGAAGCCTAATCGTTTGGAAGATATTATTGCATTGGTTGCTTTATATAGACCTGGTCCTATGAGTAACATACCAACTTACAACGATTGTAAACATGGCAAAAGAGAACCAGATTACTTACACCCTAAATTAGAGAATATTCTAAAACCAACTTATGGCGTAATTATATATCAAGAACAAGTTATGCAAATAGCACAAACTCTGTCAGGGTTTACTGCTGGTGAGGCTGATATACTTAGAAGAGCCATGGGTAAAAAAAAAAGAGCTGAACTTGAAAAACAGAAGGAAAGATTTGTTGAAGGGGCCTACAAAAATGGAATTAGCAAAGATATTGCAGCAGGGATTTTTTTAAAAATTGAACCATTTGCAGAATATGGATTTAATAAAAGCCATGCTGCCGCTTATGCAATCATAGCCTATCAAACTGCATTTTTAAAAACATACTACCCACATGAGTTTTTTGCAGCTTCTATGTCAATGGAACTTTCAAATCAAAAAAAATTAAGTGAATTTTATGAAGAACTAAAAAGACTAAATATTAAAATAATTCGACCAGATATTAATAAATGTTATGCAGACTTCTCCTCTGATGGAAAAAATTTTCTTTACGCGTTAGGTGCAATTAAAAGTGTAGGTTTTGAAGCTATTGCAAAAATTGTAGAAGAAAGAACTAAAAATGGGGAGTACAAAGATCTAACAGATTTTATAAATCGTGTTAATCCAAAAGACATAAACAAATTGCAGCTAGAGGGTCTTGTAAAAGCAGGAGCTTTTGATAATTTAAAGAAAAACAGACAATCTTTGTATAATTCAATACCTAACATTATTCTAAAATCAAAAAATATTTTTGAAAATAATTCTGCAAACCAAATTGACTTGTTTCAAGAAGATAACGATGAGACTTATTTAGATACTATTGAAGATTGGAATGTAGATGTTAAATTATCAAAAGAATTTGAAACTTTGGGTTTTTTTATTTCTGGCCACCCTCTAAATCAATACAAATCACTTTTTAATCAATATAATATTATTAATTATGATGAATTTAATTCAAATGAAAATATTTTAAGCTCAAATATTGCATCAACTATACTTAAGGTTCAAGAGAAAAAAACACAAACAGGAAGCTCGTATGCAATAATTAAATTTTCTGATCTATCGGGTGTTTTTGAATTATTTGTTTTTTCAGATGTTTTTGAAACTAATAGAGAAATACTAATTGAGGGTAATTCTGTAATGATTACACTATTTAAAAATTATGTAGATGCGAATAAAATTCAAAAGAAAGTAAATATACGAAAAATTATCTCTATGAAAGAGGTGATTGATAAGCCATTAGATAAAGTAATGATAAAAATAAAAAATATAGAAGATATTACAAAAATTAATAATTTTAGTTTAGAAGCTGGTAAAACCAAAGTGATAATAGATGTTGAAGTTGATAAAAAAAGGATGTCTTTTCAATTGAATGAAAAAAGAAAAATAGATCACAAAATGCTCAATTTGATGAGAAATGAGAAGAATATTGATATTCTCTAAAAAAAACTTGTTTTTTTCTCTTTTTTTTGTAAATAGTTCCATAAATTAACACGCACACAATTTCTGGTTTTATACCTCCGGTCCTTTTTAGGCAGTAATTGTGGTGGCACAACCGGGAAAAAATATGAAAATACCAAATCTAACCATAGAACAATTATTAGAAGCAGGCGTTCATCTAGGACACAAAACTTTAAGATGGAATCCAAAAATGAAGAAGTTTATTTTTGGAAAAAGAGACTCTATCCATATAATAGATTTAACACAAACCCTTGAGCTTACAAAAGTGGCTTTAGAAAAAGTCTACTCAACAATTTCAGTAGGTGGGAAAATATTATTTATATCAACTAAAAAACAAGCATCAGAGGCGATAGCAGAACTTGCAAATGAAACTGATCAATATTTTGTTAATTATAGATGGTTAGGTGGTATGCTTACAAATTGGGGAACAATATCTAATTCAATAAAAAAACTTGACAAAATAGAATCTGATTTAAAATCAGAGAATAGAGGCTTTACAAAAAAAGAATTATTAAAGATGAGTGGTCAGAGAGATAAACTACAAAGATCACTTGGTGGAATATCAGCAATGAAAAAGATACCTGATCTAGTGTTCATAATTGATACAAATTATGAATCTTTAGCAATTAAAGAGTCAGTTAAACTGGGTATTCCAATAGTTGCAATTTTAGATACAAATTCAGATCCAGATGGTATTGATTTTCCTATTCCTGGAAACGATGATGCAAGAAGATCGATTGATTTATATTGTTCACTTTTAAAAGAAACAATTCTTAATGCTAAAAAAGAAGCTCCACAAAATATAGTCAGTGATAAAGAAACTGAGGCTTTAAAAATTGAAACATTAAGTCCAGAAAAATCAAAAGAAACAAAATCAGAAAAAAAACTTAATTAAAAAATTAATTTTATCACAGGAAATAAAATGAGCGATATAGAAAAAGTAAAACAATTAAGGAAATCTACAGGTGCAGGTTTTAAAGATTGCAATTCTGCATTAAAAGAATCAAATGGTGATTTAGACAAAGCAGCTGAAATCTTGAGAATAAAAGGTATAGCTAAGGCTTCCAAAAAAATGTCCAGAAGTGCGACAGAGGGAGTTGTGGTAACTTCTGGGAATGAAAAAAAAATGTCTTTAATAGAAGTAAATTGTGAAACTGATTTTGTAGCAAAAAATGATGATTTTATTGAGTTTGTTAAAGAATTAAGCGAATTAAATAATCATCACTCCTCAAATATAGATGATTTAAAAAAATCAATGATGAAAAATAATAAAACTGTTGATGAAAATCTAGTAGCTTTAATAGCAAAAATTGGAGAAAAAATAACAATCGGTAGAGTTAAAACCTTAGCTGATGAAAATTCAAGAAATTTTTCTTATCAACACTCAGTAATTAAAGATAATGTATCAAAATTAATTGTAATAGTATCTTTGAGTACAAATGATAAATCAGATAAAGTTGATTTATTTGGAAAACAATTATCAATGCATATAGCAGCATCAAATCCTATAGCGTTAAATCCAAATCAAATAGATCAAGAAATAATAAATAAAGAGATAAATTTAATTGAGGAAGAACTGAAAAATTCTGGCAAACCTGATGATATAGCTAGGAAAATTAGTTTAGGTAAAATTAATAAATTTAAAGATGAAAATAGCTTGATGTCACAGGATTGGGTTATGGATCCAAAAATGAAGGTTAAGGATGTTATAAAAACATTGGGAATTTCTAATTTACAAATTAATAATTTTACAAGATTAAAAATAGGCGAGTAATGTTTGAAGATTCAAAATATAATAATAAAATGACAAAAACTTATGATGTTTTTCAAAGTGAACTAAGCTCATTAAGAACAGGAAGAGCAAATGCAGGCATGCTGGATATTGTAAAAGTTGATGTTTACGGTCAAAAAATGCCAATTAATCAATTAGGCAGTATTACAACACCAGAACCTAGAAGTATAAATATACAAGTTTGGGATATAAATAATGTAGCTCTTATAGATTCAGCAATTAAAAAGTCTGAGTTAGGATTAAACCCTCAAATAGATGGTCAGCTAATTAGACTGCCAGTACCAGATCTTAGTGAAGAGAGAAGAAATGAAATTAAAAAAATTATTAAATCAATGGGTGAGAAGTGCAAGGTTTCTATAAGAAATATAAGAAGAGAAGCAAATGATGAGCTTAAAAAATTATTAAAAAATAAAGATATTTCAGAGGATGATGTAAAAAAAAACGAAAAAATTATTCAGGATTATACAGATAACCAAATAAAAATTATTGATAATAGAGTTTTAGCAAAAGAAAAAGAAATAATGACCATATGAGTTTACCAAGGCACGTAGCCATAATTATGGATGGCAATGGTAGGTGGGGTATTAAGAAAAAAAAGTCAAGAAATTATGGTCATGCCAAAGGAGTTAAAGTTGTTGAGAGTATAATTAGTGCAGCCACTACAAAGCAAATTAAATATTTAACTTTGTATACATTTTCTACAGAAAACTGGAAAAGACCAAAAAACGAGATAAGATTTTTAATAAATTTACTTAGGAAGTATATTCAAAAAGAATTAAATAAACTCATAAAAAAAAATATAAAATTAAAAGTTTTAGGAAATATAAACAAATTTCCAAATTCACTTAAAATAAAGCTCAGGGAAGCAGAAAAATTAACTAAATTGAATAGTGGAATTCAGATTAATATAGCTTTAAATTATGGATCAAAAGAAGAGATTATTCAATCAGTAAAAAAACTAAACAGATTATCCAAAATCATTAATGAAAAAAATATAAGCAAAAATTTGTATACATCTAATATACCAGATCCTGAAATTTTAATAAGAACAGGAAACAGGAACAGATTGAGTAACTTTTTGTTGTGGCAATCATCTTATTCAGAAATCTATTTTGTGAGTAAACTTTGGCCTGATTTTACCAGAAATGATTTTAATAAAATTATAGAAAAATTTGTTAAAGTTAAAAGAAACTTTGGCGGAATTAAATGAGTCAAAATACTAAAAGATTATTTTCATCATTAATTTTGTTATTAATTATATATTTATCTTTCAAAAGCTTTATTTTTATAATTCTAACATTAAGTATAATTGTCTTTATATCATTAACAGAATTTAATTTATTATTTAAAAAAATATTTAAGACGAAGAATTTAAAATATTTTATATTTTTTCTTTCTTCCTTATTATATTTAATTTATTTTTCACTGTTAATTCTATTTAAATTAATTCCATTTAATAATGAAAATATAATTTCACTAATATTTATAATTCTAATATGTTCAATGACAGATATTGGAGGATACATATTTGGTAAAGTAATTGGTGGAAAAAAATTAACAAAAATTAGTCCAAATAAAACATATGCCGGTTTAATTGGATCATTTGTATTACCTCTAGTTATAAGTTTTTTTTATTATAAATATTTTTTTGAATTTTTAGTTTTTGAAATTAATGTAATAAGTTTAGTTTTACTCATTTCAATAATTTCACAATTGGGTGATTTAATAATTTCTTTTTTTAAAAGAGCAGCAAATGTTAAGGATACAGGATCAATCATACCTGGTCATGGAGGAATTTTAGATAGAATAGATGGAATTTTATTTGCTTTACCTATAGGAATTATTTTAATTTCTAACTAAGATGAAAAAAGATATTTTTTTACTAGGTTCAACAGGTTCAATCGGCATGACCACGTTGAAAATAATCAATAAAGATAAAAAAAGTTTTAATATTAAATTATTAACAACAAACAAAAACGTTAAAAAAATTTATAATCAAGCACTTAATTTTGGTGTGAAGAAAGTAATTATATTTGATAAAGAACAGTTAAAAAAAAATCAATATAGATTTAAAAAAAAAAATATTAGCGCATATTCTTCTATTGATGAAGCATTTAGAAATATTAAAACCAAAGCTTATTTAACAATTAATGCTATTTCAGGAATAGATGGTTTAGAACCATCATTAAATATTATCAAGTATACAAAAAATTTTGCGATAGCAAATAAGGAGTCTATAATCTGTGGATGGAGTTTTATTAATAAGGAGTTAAAAAAAAATAATACTAAATTTATACCTTTAGACTCAGAACATTTCTCTATATGGACTTTGCTTCAGTCTCATAAGACTAATAATTTAAAGAAAATATACCTTACAGCATCAGGAGGACCTTTTTTAAAAAAAAAGTTAAATGAGATAAAATATATCAAGCCAAAATTTGCATTAAAACATCCAAACTGGAAAATGGGAAAAAAAATAACAATAGATTCTGCAACAATGATGAATAAAATTTTTGAGGTTATTGAAGCAAGTAAAATTTTTGAATTGGATACAAATAAGTTTGAAATATTAATACACCCAAAATCCTACATACATGCAATAATAGATTTTCATAATGGATTAACTAAATTTCTTGCTCATTACACATCAATGGAAATACCAATTGCTAATACACTTTATACAAATGAAGATAGCTATTCTTTTAATAGAAACTTTGATTATAAAAAATTAAATGGAGTAAATTTTTATAAACCATCAATTGTAAATTTTCCACTTTTAAAAATATTAAATCATAAATTTATAAACACATATTTTGAAATAATTTTAGTATCTATTAATGATCTACTAGTAAAAAAGTATTTAGAAAACAAGATTTCTTATATTTCTGTACATAAATTTATGTTAAAATTATTAAAAAAAAGATATTTTACTAATTATTACATGTCTAAACCAAAAAATATTTCCGACATTAAGAACATGGTTAATATTACCAACAAGTATGTAGAAGAATATATAAAGTTAAATGAAAAATCTAATTAAAAACTTAAAGATTATTTTAATTTATATATTTTTATATTTATTAACATTTATATCTAATTCATATTCAAAAAACTACAATGAAATTATTATTCAAGGAAATGAAAGACTTTCAGTAGAGACAATTATAATGTTTTCAGGTTTGGACCTAAATGAAACCATTGATAATGAAAAATTAAATAAATCAATAAAAGACCTCTTTAAAACAAATTATTTTAAAGATGTTTTCATCTCTACTGAAAATAAAAAAATTAAAATCAAAATTATTGAAAATCCAATAATTCAATCTATAAAAATAAATGGTGTTAAAAATAAGTCTATATTAGCAAAATTAAGAGAGATAACAAAAAAAAGCGAAAAATACCCTTATTTAAAAAAAAATATTAAAGAGCAGACAAATTTACTTAATAATATTGTAAGAGCTAGTGGTTTTTACTTTGCTGAGGTAGATGTAAGTATTTTAGATAATAAAAATAACTCTGTAGATTTAAGTTATAATTTTAATTTAGGTAAAAGGGCTATTATTAAAAAAATTAATTTTCAGGGAAATAAAATATTTAGAGACTCAAAACTTAGAAATATAATTATTTCTGAAGAGGGAAGATTCTGGAAAATTATTACATCAAATAAATATCTTGATGAGGCAAAAATTAAAAATGATGAAATTTTGTTAAAAAAATTTTACCAGAATAAAGGATATTATAATGTAAATATAAAATCTACATATGCTAAAAATATTAATAATGAGTCTTTTGAATTAAATTATAATATAGATGCTGGTATAAAATTTTTTTTTAATGATATTAAATTAAATATTAGTGATGATTTTAACTCTGAAAATTTTATTAGAATAAATGAAAAATTGTCTAAATTAAAAGGTCAAGTTTATTCTTCGAAAAAACTTGATAAGATAATAAATGAGATAGATCTATTGGTTTTACAGAGAGAATTTGTCTTTTTAAATACTAATTACGATTTAATTATATCTGATGGAAATAAAATTAATATCAATCTAAAATTTCAAAATTTGGAAAGATTTTATGTTGAACAAATTAATATTTATGGAAATTTCATAACTGAAGAAAAAGTAATAAGAAATTCTCTAATACTAGATGAAGGAGATCCATTTAATGATGTTTTATATGAAAAATCTATCAACAATATTAAGTCTAGAGGCATTTTTAAATCTGTAAAATCAAATACTAGAATTTCAGATACTGACAATCAGAAAAAAATTATTGATATTAACGTCGAGGAGTCACCAACAGGAGAAATCTTTGCTGGAGCTGGTACTGGTACATCTGGTGCTACATTATCAGCAGGTATTCAGGAAAAGAATTATCTTGGCAAAGGAATCAATCTTAAAACTAATTTAATGCTTTCAGAAGATGAGATTAAAGGAAAATTTGAGGTAGTTAATCCTAATTTTAATAATACAGACAGATCACTCAATACAATTATTGAAAGTTCTAGCTCAGATTTTTTAAGCACAGGTGGTTTTAAAACAACTAGAACTGGGTTTGGTATGGGTACAGGATTTGAACAATATTCAGATTTATTTGTAAATCTTGATGTTTCTGTTTATTATGAAAAATTAGAAACCTCCTCCACTGCCTCAGCGCATAAAAAACGACAAGAAGGTGATTACTTAGAAAATTTGTTGTCATATAATTTGACGTTAAATAAACTTGATCAAAATTTTCAACCTACTGATGGATACTTAATGAGTTTCAAGCAGGTTTTACCAATATACTCTGATGATTTATCAATAGCTAACACAGTTAATTTGTCTAGGTACCACTCAATTTCAGACAATCTAATTTTGTCAGGTAAACTATTTTTTAAAGCTGTAAATTCAATTGATGATGATGTCAGAGTCTCAAGAAGAGTTTATATACCTGGAAGTAAATTGAGAGGTTTCGAAATAGGAAAATTCGGCCCAAAAGACGGCAATGAGTACGTAGGTGGAAACTTTGGATCTGCTTTAAATATAAATTCCACTTTACCTAATGTATTAAGTGGATATGAAAATGTTGATATAAGCTTTTTTTTTGATGCAGCTACATTGCGAGAAGTGGATTATGATAGTTCTTTAGAGTCTAGCAAAATTCGATCAGCAACTGGATTGTCTGTTAATTGGTTTACAGTTATAGGACCTCTTTCGTTTTCATACGCGATACCCATAACAAGCGAGTCGTCTGATAAGACTGAATCTTTTAGATTTAGAATTGGAACTTCGTTTTAACATGAAAAAAATATCATATTTAATATTCCTTATTTTTTTTTCTTCACATGCAAAAGCTGAAATTGCATATATAGATATTAATTATATATTAAATTCTTCCTCTGTTGGAAAGTCTCTAAACTTATATATTGATAATCTTAGTAAAAAAGATTCATTAGTTTATGAAAATATTGAAAAGGACTTAATAAAAAGGGAAAAAACATTAATAGCACAGCAAAATATTCTTAATGAGAATGAATTTAAAAAAAAACTAAGTAATCTTTCTAGAGAAGTAAATAAGTATAGAGCAGATAAGAATGCTTCAAAAGAAGAGTTAAATAAAATAAAGATTGAAAATACAAAAAAAATACTAAAAATATTAAATCCTATAATTACTAAATATGTTGAAGAAAATGCAATTTCATTAGTAATACCTAAAAAAAATATTATTGTTGGAAGAAAAAATTTGGATATAACTGATCAGATATTAAAAAAATTGAATGATACGTCTGAAAAATTAGATTTACAGAATGAATAATATTTTTTTCGAAAAAAAAAATAATATTAAAATAAATGATATTTTAAATTTATTAAATTTAAAAAACAAAAGAAAAAAAAATATTAAAATTAATGATATCAAAGAATTAGATTTTGCAAAAGAAAAAGATATATCTTTTTTTCACTCAAAAAAATATTTAGATTCATTAAATAAAACTAAATCAAAACTAGTTATTACAAATGAGAAATTAAAATTTTATGTCCCTAAAAATATTAATGTAATTGAAGTTAAAAATATTTTATTATCCATTGGTTCTGTCACATCTCTATTCTACCCATCAGCATTAGATGATAATTTTGATTTAAGTGTTAAAACAATTAATAAAGATAAATTTAAAAATATAAATCTTGGTCAAAACGTATTGCTTGGAACTAATGTTAAAATAGGTAAAAATTGTTCTATAGGACATAACACCATCATAGAGAGTAATGTGATAATAGGAGATAACTGTAATATAGGCAGTAATGTGATAATTAAAAATACTATTATTGGAAACAATACTAATATTTTGGACGGCGCAATACTTGGTAAAAAAGGATTTGGTTTTTATCCTGCAAATAAAAATAAAAGGTACCCCCATATTGGATGTGTTATAATCGGCGATAATGTTGAAATTGGTTGTAATAATACAATTGATAGGGGTTCATTATCTAATACAGTGATAGGAGATGGTACTTTTTTAGACAACCAAGTACATATTGCACATAATGTAAAAATTGGAAAAAATTGTATAATTACTGCTCAAGTTGGTTTTGCCGGTAGTTCAATAATAGGAAATAAAGTAATGATAGGTGGACAAGCAGGAATATCAGGACACTTAAATATAGGAGATAATGTTCAAATTGGTGGAGGTAGTGGAGTTATTAAAAATATACCTTCAAATTCTAAGGTGATGGGATATCCTGCAAAAAATATAAGAAGTTTTCTTAAAGAAAATTAATTAAATGAGTAATCTAAATAAAGAACAAATAAAAGAACTTTTGCCTCATAGAGAGCCTATGCTTTTAATAGACGAGCTTAAAAATATTAAAAAACTATTTTCTGCAACAGCAATAGTCAATGTAAAAAAAGACAGTTTTTTTGTAAATGGTCATTTCCCTGGAGAACCAGTAATGCCAGGAGTTTTGATAGTTGAGGCTTTCGGTCAGGCCGCAGCCGCTTTGACAGCAAATGGATTGGATAAAGCTACCTATGATAATAAGTTAGTTTTTTTGATGACAATTGAAAAAGCGAGATTCAGAAACCCAGTTATTCCTGATTGTGTTTTAGAGCTTAATATTGAAGCAATTAGATCACATGGACGCGTTTGGAAATACAAAGGAACAGCATTTGTAGATGATAAAAAAATGGCAGATGCACAATGGTCAGCAACAATTGTAGATAGAAAGTAATAATCAGTAGTAATAGTTGATAAGAAATAAATCATAAATTTGTTATCAATTATGTGTGATCCATAAAACTGCAATAGTTGATTCAAAAGCAAAAATTTCAAATAATGTTGAGATAGGACCTTATTGCATCATAGGTCCAGATGTTGAAATAGGGACTAACACAGTTATCCACTCGCATGTAAATATAGTTGGTAATACAAAGATAGGAAAGAATAACCAAATATATCCATTTTCATCTATCGGAACTCCTCCACAAGATCTTAAATATAAAGGAGAAAAAAATTTATTAGTTATTGGTAATAACAATAAGTTTAGAGAGTATGTTAATATAAATCCTGGAACAGAACAGGGTGGGGGAATAACCAGAATAGGGGATAATAATTTATTAATGGTTTATTGTCATGTAGCACATGATTGTATGATATCGAACAATATTGTTTTAGCTAACAACGTTCAAGTGGGTGGGCATGTTACCATTCAAAATAACGCAATAGTTGGTGGAAGCTGTGCGATACATCAATTTTCTAGAATAGGTGAGTCTGTTATGATTGGAGGAATGACCGGTGTATTGAGTGATGTCATCCCATTTGGTTTATCAATGGGTAACAGAAATAATCTAATGGGGTTAAATCTTATTGGATTAAGAAGATCTAAGGTTTCAAATGAAAATATAAAAAAAATACAATTAGCTTATGAAATAATATTTAAAACTCAAAGTTTTAGAGAAAATATAGAACAACTTAATAATGATCTCAAAAACAACGAATTTGTAAAAAAAATACTTAATTTTATAAATACAGACAAAAAAAGACCAATATCACTTCCACCTAATAAATAATGATAGGACTTTTTTTAGGAGAAAAAGATTTACCGAATGAAATTATCAAAAAAATAGAGAGAAAAAAGATAAAATATTTCATTATTGATCTTACAAAAAACAACAAATTTAAAAAAAACAAGAATAGTTTTTTTATAAACATAGGCAAATTTGGCGAGATTCTAAAACTTATTAAATCAAAAAAATGCAATAAAGTTATATTTGCTGGAAATATAATTAAACCTAAAATATCAAAACTTAAACTAGACTTAAAGGGATTATTTTACATTCCAAGAATAGTAAAAGCATCAAAAAAAGGTGACGCAGCAATATTAAAAGTTCTAATAAAAATTTTGTCAGAGAATAAAATTAAAGTAATTAAATTGAATACTTTCAACCCTGAATTAACTTTAAAGAAAGGAATTTATACTAAAATTAAACCAACTTTGCTTGAAAAAGAAGAAATAACAAAAGGAATCAAAATATTAAAAAAAATTAATTCGTATAATCATACACAAGCAGTAATTATAAGAGACAATAGAGTCATTTCTAGAGAAACAAGAAAAGGTACAAGAGTAATGATAAAATCAATACCTAAATCCAAAATAAAAAAAGGTATTTTAATAAAGCTGCCTAAAGCAAATCAAGATTTAAGGGTAGACTTACCTACAATAGGAATAGATACATTTAAAGATTGTAACAAAGCTGGAATGAAGGGAATTGTTGTTAAATCAAATCAAAATATTATATTAAATAAAGAAGTCTCTATTAAATATGCCAATAAAAATAAACTCTTTCTCATTGCTCTATGAAAAAAATTTTTATCCTTACAGGTGAACCTTCGGGAGATAAACTTGCGTCAGAGGTAATATCACAATTAAAAACAAAAAGATCCGATTTAGAATTTTTATGCGTTGGTGGAACAAACTTAGAAAAGTTAAATATAAAAACAATTTATGACCAAAAAGAGATAACATATATAGCTTTTACTGACATATTATTAAACTTTTTTAAAATAAAACGTAAAATTAGTGAAGCTGTTAATGAAATCTTGAAATTTAATCCAGATATTCTATTTAGTGTTGATAGTCCAGATTTTACGCTAAGAGTAGCAAAGCTAGTAAAAGGAAAAAATCCAAAAATAAAAATAATTCATTTTATCGCTCCTAAAGTTTGGGCATGGAGAGAGGGTAGAGTTAAGAAAATGAAGAAATTTTTAGACCATATTTTATTACTTTTTAAGTTTGAGAAAGAATATTTTGATAAAGAAAAACTAATTAATACATTTGTAGGTCACCCTTTGTTGGATAAAAAAATTGATGAAAATATCCAAATAGACCAATTTTTAGATAAAAAAAATATCATATCAATTTTTCCTGGAAGCAGAACATCTGAGATTAACCATCATATGCCAATTCTTATTAATTTTATTAAAAAAATGAATACAAAGGATCCGAATTATAATTTCATATTTCATGCAACTGATAAAAATAAAAAACATCTATTGGATTATATTTCAAAAGAACGTGTAAAAAACCTTGAAATTATTAATGATGATAAAATTAAAACAGCAGTTTTAAAGAAATCAATTTTTGCGGTAGTAAAATCCGGAACGGTTTCGTTAGAAGTTTGCAAAATGAATGTTCCATCAATAATTATCTATAAGATGAATTTTATTAATTTTTATTTAGCAAAACTTTTATTAAATATAAAATTTGTTAATATGATTAACATTATAAATAATAGAGAAGTTATTCCGGAATTAATACAATCAGAATGTAATGCTGAAGAAATATTTAAAAGTGTTTATTATTTTTTAAAAAAACCAAATTTAATAGCCAAACAAAAAGAAGAAATAAAAAAAACTCTTGAAACTTTGACTTCTCCCAGCTCTTCAACTGAAGAAGCATCAAATATTATTTTATCTTATATTTCCTAATCTTTTTATTACCTCGTTTTTTCCTAGAGATAATATTATGTCATATATTCCAGGACCAAATTTTGATCCAGTCAACATTATTCGTAATGGCTGCCCAACACCCTTGAAGTTTGTTTTATTTGATTTTATTAACCCATTTATTATTTGTTCTAAATTTTCTCTATCAAATACTTCTAATTTTGAAATCTTCTCTTTAAATAAATATATAATTTTTTTTGCTTCATCGTTTATCAGCTCTTTATCTTTGTCATTAAAAATTACTTTATCATTTAATATGTATTTAGAATTGTTAAATATGTCTTCAAGCGTTTTTGCTTTATTTTTTAGAAATGTTAAGGAGCTCTTTATTGTATTTTCTTTTTCTTCATTAATTTTTTCTTTATACATCTCACAATATTCTTTTAACTTTTCGTACAAAATATTTTCTTCACTATTTTTAATGTAATATTCATTCATTGAAAGAATTCTACTCATATCTAGTT
The DNA here is from genome assembly GCA_902535275.1 of uncultured Pelagibacteraceae bacterium. GTDB lineage: Bacteria > Pseudomonadota > Alphaproteobacteria > Pelagibacterales > Pelagibacteraceae > Pelagibacter. Next base: position 34,354 of record CACASS010000002.1, on the reverse strand, counting down.
TTGAAGGTGATTTACCTATTCCTTCTAGATTAAAAAGTTTTATACTTTCATCTAAGTTAAAAATTTCTTTATCTTTATAGGACCATCCTAACCTTAGAAGGTAATTTCTAAGTGACTCAGGCAAAATTCCAATTTTAGAGTAATCTTCTAATGTTGACGCATTATCTCTTTTTGATAGCTTCTTGCCATCTATTGTATGAATTAAAGGTATATGAGCAAATTGTGGAATATCCCATCCTAGCGCCTCATATATCTGTATTTGTTTAAATGTATTTATTTTATGATCATCTCCCCTAATAATATGAGTCATTTCCATATTATAATCATCGACTGATGCAGATAAATTGTAAGTTGGTGTTTCATCATTTCTTAAAATCACAAAATCCTCAATAGTATTATTTTCAATCTCTATGTTTCCTTGAACTATGTCTTTTAATATAGAAGTGCCTTCTATTTTACTTTTAAATCTTATAACTGGTTTTATATCCTTTGGGGCTTGATCTTCAGAAATATCTCTCCATTTTCGATTATAAACATAAGGAATTTTTTTTTGTTTAGCTCTTTTCTTTTGTTCTTCTATTTCCTCCGTACTACAGTAGCATTTATATGCTTTTCTGCTTTCTAATAACCTTTTAGCAATAGTTACGTGTTCATCAATTTTTTTTGATTGAATATACTCTTCGCCGTCATATTCTATTCCCATCCATTTTAGAGAATTAATTATTTGAAATTTATGTTCTTCTTTAGATCTTTCTTTATCAGTATCCTCTATCCTTAAATAAAATTTACCCAATTTATTTTTTGAATATAACCAATTAAATAGAGCTGTTCTTACCCCACCAATATGAAGAGGACCGGTAGGGGAAGGAGCAAATCTAGTTGCTACTTTTTTCATGAAATTTATTTAGACTATTTTACTGAAAGTTTCTATATAAAGATACAAGAATTCCTTGAACCTTCACCCTATCTGGGCCAAAAATTTTTGTTTCGTAATTTCTATTTGCACTTTCTAATGCAACGGTCTTGCCTTTTCTTCTAATTCTTTTTAACATAGCCTCATGATCATCAATTAAAGCTACTACGATTTTTCCATTATCTGCTGTATCTGCTTTTTTAACAATAACAGTATCACCATCATTAATTCCAGCTTCAATCATAGAGTCCCCTTGAACCTTTAAACCAAAAAATTCTCCATTTTTTTCAATATTTGCTGGCAGCGGAATTCTTGAAACTTCATTCTGTATAGCTTCGACTGGTGTTCCTGCAGCAATTTTTCCAAGAACAGGGATTTCTGTATCGTCAGAATTATTTAAATTTTCCTCATCTAATCCTCCCTTAATAACGCTTGGAGAAAAGCTGTTATAAATATCGTTTGCAGATGCAGTTTCAGGTAACTTAATTACCTCTAATGCTCTCGCTTTGTGGGCTAATCTTTTTATAAAACCTCTTTCTTCTAATGCACTAATAAGTCTGTGAATCCCAGATTTAGATTTTAAATTTAAGGATTCTTTCATTTCCTCGTATGAAGGGGACACACCTGTAGATCTCAACTTTTTGTTGATAAAGAGAAGCAGGTTTTTTTGTTTTTTAGTTAACATAGAACAAATTAAGTACATTGATGTTCTATAAAAGTTCCTCAATTTATACAACAGCTAAAAAGCATTATAAATGTTGAAAAATTTCTATAAAAGGGAAAAAATATTATTATTTTCTAAATCTTTTAAAAGTGATTCACCAATTAAAAAAGTGCTTATTGAAGTCCTGTTTTTTATATCAAGCAATTCATCTTTTGTTTTTAGACCGCTCTCAGAAATTAGAGGGGAAGAGTGATTTGAAACAACATCATATATATCATAAGTTGTATTTATCTCAGTTTTAAGAGTTTTTAGGTTTCGGTTATTAATACCAATTAAAGCATCCGGATATTTTACTGATTTTTCTGCCTCTTTAATTGTATGAACTTCAACAATTACACTCATATTATGCTTTAAAGCTTCCTCGTAAATCTCATCAGCAGTTTTTTCAGAAATACCTGCTAATATAATCAGGACTGCATCAGCACCGTAACTTTTTGCTAAAGGTACTTGAAATTTATCAACAAAAAAATCTTTACAAAGAATGGGTAATTCAATTTTTTTTTTAATTTCAGAAATATGAGATAGATTTCCTAAAAAAAAATCTTCTTCGGTTAATACAGACAAACATGTGACATTCTTAGAATTATATATATTGGCAATTTTAACCGGATCATAGTCATCTATCAAAATACCTGCAGACGGACTTGCTTTTTTTATTTCAGCTATTACGGATATTTTATTTTCTGAGATTTTCGTTTGTATTTTCTTTTTGAAATCAAAAAAAACGTCCTTCTCACTAATTGCATGTAGTAAGCTGTTTATATCAATTTTAAGTTTTAATTTTTCAATTTTAGTTTTCTTTTGATCGATTATTTTCTGAAGGATATTTTCAGACATTTTGTAAACTTTTTAAAAATTTGAATGCTGCGCCAGACTTAATAAAACCTCTAGTAAAATTATAAGCAATCTTAAAATCATCATATTTTTCAGATATCATTAACCCTGCTGCAGCATTTAAACATACAGCTTTTGAAAAATCATTATCTTCACCTTGAAATATTTTTAAAATTTTATCAGAATTAAATTTAGCATCATCTCCGACTAAATTTTCAAATTTATCTGCATTTACATTTAATTCATTTGGATCAATTATAAACTCAGATATTTCATTATTTTTCAATTGCACAACATTAGTTTTAGCGTAAGGTGATATTTCATCTAAACCATCCTCACTATTTAGAATCCAAGCAAATTTTAAACCTAGATTTTTTAGTGCATTAGCAAAAATTTTTAGAAGTTTATTATCAAAAACACCAATTACCTGTCTTTCAACAAGTGCTGGACTGCTTAATGGACCTATCATATTAAAAATAGTCCTTTTTCCTATTTTTTTTCTCGTCGGACCAACATATTTCATTGCAGAATGGTAATTTGGAGCAAACATAAAGCCAAAATTATTATTTTTAATTTGCTCTTCGATTTGATTTGGCTCCAAGTTGATATTTATCTTCAAGGCTTCAAGAACGTCAGCCGACCCACATTTTGACGAAACTGCTTTATTTCCATGCTTTGCTACTTTAACATTCATGCTTGCTAATAGGAGTGCTGATGCAGTTGAAATATTAAGAGTATCTTTTCCATCTCCACCAGTACCACAAGTATCAATACAATCTTCAGCTTTTACTCTTTTTGACTTATCTCTTAATATATATACACCTCCAGCTATTTCATCTGAAACCTCACCTTTAGCTGATAATAAAGTTAAAAAATCGTAAATTTGTTGATCACTAGCTTCACCATTCATTAAAATCTTAAATGCATCTTTGCTTTCATCAAAATTTAAATTTATATTATTTCTAAGCTTTTCTAAAAATTGATCCATTTTTACTCTTTTACAAAGTTCTCTAAAATTTTTAAACCATATTTAGTTTTAATACTTTCAGGATGAAATTGAACTCCGTGGATTTTGTATTCCTTATGCATAACACCCATAATTGTCCCATCGGATGTACTAGATGTAATTTTTAAATCTTTAGATAAAGATTTTCTATCAATTACTAAACTATGATATCGAGTAGCTGAGAAATTTTTTGGTAAATTATTAAGAATACCAATTTTCTTATTTATAATATTGCTTGTCTTTCCATGTACAAGTTTTTTAGCTTGAATTATCTTAGAACCAAATATTTGACCAATGATTTGATGACCTAAACAAACACCAAGAATTGGCATTTTTTTATACAAATTTTTTACTATCTTTAAACAATTTCCAGATTGATTAGGATTTCCAGGTCCTGGAGATATTACAATTTTATTATACCCTTTTTTCAAAATATAATTATGATCTACTTTATCATTTCTAAAAACATCCACTTTAGCAAAAGATGAAACATAGTGATATAAGTTGAATGTAAAACTATCATAATTATCAATTAAAATTATTTTCATAATCCTTATTCCAAAGCCTTAATTAAAGCTTTTGCTTTATTTACAGTTTCATTAAATTCATTAATTGGTTTACTGTCTGCAACTATTCCCGCTCCAGACTGTACATAAAACTTTTTATTTTTTGAAATTGCTGTTCTAAGTGCGATGCAAGTATCAAAATCACCATTTGCAGAAAAATAACCAATACCTCCTGCATAAACTTTTCTTCTTGTCGTTTCTAATTCATCTATAATTTCCATAGCTCTTATTTTAGGTGCACCTGATACTGTTCCAGCAGGAAAACCAGCTAATAATGTGTCAAATTTACCAAATTTTTTATTAAATAAACCTTCAACATTAGAGACTATATGCATTACATGTGAATATCGCTCTATCTTAAAACTTTCAGTAACCTTAACGGAGTTAATTTTAGAAACTTTTCCAGTATCATTTCTGCCAAGATCAAGAAGCATCAGGTGTTCAGAAAGCTCTTTTTTATCCTTTAAAAGATCCTTTTCATAAAATTTGTCTTCCTTTTTATTTTTACCTCTAGGTCTTGTTCCAGCAATAGGTCTAATAGTTATTTTATTATCCCTAAGCCTTACAAGTATTTCAGGACTCGCACCTATAATTTGAAAATCTTCAAAATTAAAAAAATACATGAAAGGAGAAGGGTTAGTAATTCTCAATTTTTTATAAATATCTATTGGTTCTTTTCTAAGATCAGTTTCGAACCTTTGACTTAGAACAACTTGAAAAATATCTCCAATTTTAATGTAATTTTTAGCTTTAGAAACATTGCTAAGGAATTTCTTTTTTGAGATATTTGATTTAACTTTTGGTTTTGATATCTTGGTTTTTAACTGATTTGTTTTGGTGCTATAGTTTGCTAAAAAAATCATTTCTTCTATTTCTTTTTGTATTTGCTCATACTTAGCTTGATAATTTTTGATTTTTTCATCTAAAAAACAGTTAACTATAAAAAATAATTTTTTTTCTGCATTATCAAAAACTACAAGATTTTTTGGTCTCAAAATTCTTACATCAGGAATTTTAAGATCATTTTTTGTGCTATTAGAAATTTTCTCAATATATCTAATTGTATCATACGAGAAATATCCAGATATAATTGAACTAATTGGTGGTAATTCACTTGGTATTTTAAAATTAAAATTTTCGATTATTTTCTCAATATTACCTTTTGGAGTTCCTCTTAATTTCTTTCTTTTATTTTCATAGTTTAAAACACAGTTATTATTATTAAATTCCCAAATTTTATCAGGATTTTTACCAAAAATTGTATATCTACCTTTTATGAAACCTTTTTCTACAGACTCGAATACGAAGCTATTTCTAACATTTAAAAAGTTATTAATTAAATTTTCTATTTCTTTGAGACCATTTGATTTTATCGCATGGTACAGAACTTGATTTTTACTTTTTTTATGATTTTTCTTAAATAACTTTAGATCAATATTCAACATTATCTAAAATAATTTTTAACTCTATCAACAGTTTGATTGAAAATTTTTACCTTATATTTTGAATTTAAAGATAGATCATAAGATGTGTAAACATCATTAATAATATCGTTATTTGCCTTAGTAGAATATTTTTCAATATTATCACTATTTTTTTCCATATCTGCATAATAAATATTCTTAATTTTAGTAAGAAAAACTTTATTTGTTTCCCCAGTTACTAGTGAGAAACTTTCTTTTGGTAATGTGTATAAAAGTTTTAAAGAGTCTGGGTCAAAAATTTCGTAATCACTACTGTTTTTTATAGTTATAGTCTTTATATTATTTTTATCTCTTGATAATTTCAAAAACTCATCATCATTAAATATCTTTTCATCTATTTTTTCAAAAAGGCTTTTATTAAATTCAAATTTCTTTTTTAAAATTACATTATTTTTAACGTTTTCTAAAAATTTTGGATCTGTTTTGTTTGGAATTTTCTTGTTTATATTTGATATTTCAAAAATTAGATAATAATCATTTTTGTCTACTAGTTGTATTTTATCCTGGTTTCTTCTTGAGTAAATTTCCTCAAGTATTTCATTTGAATCATCATTCAATACGAAATTATTAATTTCACTTATTTTTAAATTATAAATTTCATTAATTTCTCTAATATTCAATCCGTTTAAAATATTATTTTCTATCTCATCAATTTTTTTAAAAAATTCATCGTTAAACTCCTCAATTTCTATTAGATTTTTAGGAGTAATTTTTGCATAAGTCACATCAATAAAATCAATTTTTAAAATTTCTTGGTTATTTTTAATGAAATCTTCAACTTCTAATTTAGTTGCAGTTTTATCATGAACTAAATCTAAATCTAAAAATTCGATCTCTATTTTTTTATTTTCATTAATATATATTTTATTTTTTAAAAAATAAGGCGTCTTAATTCCTCCACTAATATATTTAAATAAATTTTCTTTTAATTCTTGTTTCTTTAATGAATTTTCAAATTTCGAAGCACTTAAGTTATTTTCTAATAGAAATTTTTCATACTTAACTCTTGAAAACTTTTTATTGTCATCAAGTAGAATTGAATTAGATCTTATTTTATTTGCTAACGACTCCTCTGACATTGACACATTTAATTCTTTAATTTCCATCTCAATTAATTTTTCAGATACTAATTCTGATAATATTTGCTCAATAATATTTTTATCTATGTTTGCTTTTATAATATCATTTGTTAATCTTGACTCGTTTATAAAATTTACAAAATCTTTTGATGATATTGCTTCATTATTAATTTTAGCAACATTGTTAGTATTACCTCCACTAAAAACACTACCCATGCCCCAAAACACAAATGGTATTATGATAATTCCGACAAGTACTCCAGCTAATTTTGAATTTGAGAAACCTCTTAATTTACTTATCATATTCTATAATCTTTATTTATTGATCTAAAAAAAAATAAACATATAAATTATATTAATCTTTATGACAAATAATAATATGTATTTCATTGCTAATTGGAAGATGTTTGGGTCAATTAAGTCAGTTAATTCATTAAATAAAGTAATAAGTTATTCAAAAACAAATAAACTCAAAGCCAAGATTATTTATTGCCCTCCATATACATTAATTAAATCATTTGTAGATAAAACTAAAAACTCAAATATCAAAATTGGCGCACAAGATTGTCATACACAAATAAAATATGGACCTTTCACAGGAGCTATAAGTTCAAAAATGATTAAAGATTTAGGGGGTAAGTTTGTTATAATTGGACATTCAGAAACAAGAGCAGAAAATGATAATAAAAAAATTAATTTAAAGATTAAATCTGCACTTGATGAAAAATTAAATGTTATTTTATGCATAGGTGAAAAGCTGATTGATAAAAGAAAAAATAAAACGAAATATGTTTTAAAAAAACAATTGCTTGAAGGTTTAAAAAATTTAAAGAATTTAAATAAAAAAGTTATAATTGCTTATGAACCTGTTTGGTCCATTGGTACAGGCATTATTCCAAGTGAAAATGATTTAAAAAAAAATATTAGATTTATAAGAAACATCTTAAAAATTTCAAAAAAATTTACAAAATCTAAGATTTTATATGGAGGCTCTGTAAACCCAAAAAATATAAAAAATTTAATGAGAATTGATAATATTGATGGTTTTTTGATTGGTGGATCATCGACTAATGAAAAAATATTTATTGATATAATGAAAAAATCAATTAATTAAGCCTCGTGGAAAATATACTATTAATTTTAAATATAATATTAGCAGCAATTCTAGTATTGCTGGTTTTGTTTCAAAAATCTGAGGGTGGAGCCTTAGGTATTGGAGTTTCTCAAGATAACTTTATGTTTTCAAGGTCTGCTGGTAATTTTATGACTAAAGCAACGGCTATTGTTGCAACATTATTCATAATTTGTAGCCTAGGATTAACTATTATTTCACGAGGAGATCTTCCTTCAAACACATCTGTAATTGATAAAATAGAAGAAAATGCAGATGATGCTCCTAAATTACCAGAAAATAATAATTAATACTTTTATTTTTATAAATCATTGGCTATAACATAATTCCATGGCGCGATATATATTTGTCACTGGCGGCGTGGTTTCATCACTTGGTAAAGGTTTGTCATCAGCATCTCTTGGATATTTACTTAGATCACAAGGCTATAAAGTGAGAATAAGAAAAATGGATCCATATTTAAATGTAGATCCAGGAACAATGAGTCCTTTTCAACACGGCGAAGTTTTTGTTACTGACGATGGGGCTGAGACTGATTTAGATTTAGGACATTACGAAAGATTCACAAATATTTCAGCCAAACAATCTGACAATATCACTACAGGTAGAATTTATAGTGATATCATAAAAAAAGAGAGAAGAGGAGGTTATCTCGGAAAAACAGTTCAAGTAATTCCACATGTTACAGATAGAATTAAAGAGTTTATAAAAAAAGATATAACAAATGAGGATTTTATAATTTGTGAAATTGGAGGAACAGTTGGTGATATTGAAAGTTTACCTTTTTTAGAAGCTATAAGACAGTTTTCAAATGACAATGGAAGATCAAAATCATTATTTATTCACTTAACATTTGTTCCTTTTTTAAAATCTTCAGATGAAATTAAAACAAAGCCAACACAACATTCTGTAAAAGAATTAAGAAGTATAGGAATTCAACCTGATATAGTGATCTGTAGATCTCAACAGTCTATTCCTTTAGATCAAAGAAGAAAAATATCCTTATTTTGCAATGTGGACATTTCTAATGTTATAGAAACAGTCGATGTAAAAACTATTTATGAAGCACCAATAAGTTTCTTTAATCAAAAATTAGATAAGCAAGTTTTAAAATTTTTTAAAATTAAATCTAGAAAAAGACCAAACTTGCAACCTTGGAAAAAAATTACAAATATAGTTTTAAAAACAAAAAGAACAGTAAATATTGCTATCATAGGCAAATATGTAAACTTAAAAGATGCTTATAAATCACTTGATGAAGCCCTTACGCATGGAGGAATTTCAAATAAAGTTAAAGTTAACGTGGTAAGAATTGAATCAGATAAACTTAGATCAAAAGAAATTAAATCAAAATTAAAGAATGTATCAGGAATATTGATACCAGGAGGATTTGGTAAAAGAGGAACAGAGGGAAAAATTGAAGCAATTAGATATGCTAGAGAGAGAAAAATACCTTTTCTAGGTATTTGTTTTGGAATGCAAATGGCAATGATTGAGTTTGCAAGAAATATTTTAAAAATTAAAAAGGCTGGTTCGAGTGAATTAGATAAAAATTGTTTTCCTGTAATAGGATTAATAGATGAATGGAACAAAGATGGAAAAATTATAAAAGGGACTGATAAAAACCTGGGAGGCACAATGAGATTAGGTCTATATGAGGCAAAACTAAGAAACAATTCTGCCATAAAAAATATCTATAAATCTAAAATAATTAAAGAGAGACACAGACATAGATATGAGGTCAATATAAATTTAATGCAAAAATTTGAAAAAAAAGGTTTGATGTTTTCAGGAATTTCTCCTGACAATCAATTACCTGAAATTATTGAACTTAAAAACCATCCATGGTTTATTGGAGTTCAATTTCATCCAGAATTTAAATCTAGACCTTTGAATCCTCATCCTTTATTCTCTTCATTTATTAAAGCTGCAAAATCTTTCGATGGAAAATAAAATAGTTAATTGTAACGGTATACAAATTTCAAACAAAAATAAAATTTGTTTAATATCTGGTCCTTGTCAACTTGAGACCGAGCAACATGCTTTGGACATGGCAGGTAAAATTAAAGAAATTACAACAAAGTATAATATCGGATTTATTTATAAAACCTCTTTTGATAAGGCTAACAGAACAAGCTTGAAAGGCAAAAGAGGAGCTGGTTTAGAAAACTCTCTGCCTGTATTTGATAAAATCAAAAAAGAAATTAACGTACCGGTTCTTACTGATATACATAATGAAGAACAATGTTCCCTAGTTTCTCATCACGTAGATGTTCTTCAAATACCAGCGTTTCTTTGTAGACAAACAGATTTATTAATTGCTGCTGCTAAAACCAATAAAATTATTAATGTTAAAAAGGGTCAATTCCTAGCACCATGGGATATGGTGAACGTAACCAAAAAAATTTCTGATAGTGGTAATGAAAATATTTTAGTGACCGAAAGGGGGGCCAGCTTTGGTTATAATACATTGGTCTCAGATATGAGGTCTATTCCCATCATGGCAAAAAATGGATATCCAGTAGTGTTTGATGGAACTCATTCAGTGCAACAACCTGGTGGTCTAGGTGAAAAAAGTGGCGGTCAAAGAGAATTTGTTGAATATTTATCAAGAGCAGCAGTTGCAGTCGGCGTTGCAGCTATTTTTTTGGAAACACATCAGGACCCCGATAATGCTCCATCAGATGGTCCAAATATGGTCCCTTTAGACAAATTAGACGAGCTAATTAATCAAATTGTTGAAATAGATAATTTAGTTAAAAAGTAATTAATGAGCAAAATCAAAAGAATTATAGCCAGACAGGTTTATGATAGTAGAGGAAATCCCACCATTGAGGCTGAAGTATTTTCAAATAATTTAAGTGCATCAGCAATTTGTCCTTCAGGTGCCTCAACAGGAACTTTTGAGGCGTATGAAAAAAGAGATAAGAGTAATAAAAAATACTTAGGAAAAAGTGTTTTAATACCAGTTGCAACTGTTAATAAATTAATTTCAAAAAAATTAAAAAATCAAAACATCCATGACCAAGAAAGAATAGATAGTATTCTTATAAAATTAGATGGAACTAAACAAAAAACAAAATTAGGTGCAAATACAATATTGGCTGTATCCATGGCTGTAAAAAAACTATCGGCAAAAGTTAAAAAAATACCTTTATATAAAAATTTTATTGTTAAAAAAAATTTTAAACTACCCTTTCCTTTAATGAATATTATTAATGGGGGTGCACATGCTGATAATGGCCTTAGAATACAAGAGTTTATGATTAGACCTGATAAAGCAAAATCATTTAATGATGCTGTCAGAATGTGTTTTTTAGTAATAAACAATTTAAAAGTATTATTAAAAAAAACAGGTCACTCTATTAATGTAGGTGATGAAGGTGGCTTTGCACCCATGATAAGCGATAATGAGAGTGCCTTAAAGCTTATAGTTCAAGCGATTAAAAAATCAGGTTTTAAAAATGGAAAAGATATATCTATTTGTTTAGATGTTGCGGCAAATGAATTAATTAAAAAAGGTAAATATTCAATTCATTCTAAAAATTACATAAGTGTTGATCAATCAATTAAAAAATACTTACAACTTATTAAAAAATATAAAATAAAATCAATTGAGGATCCATTTGGTGAAGATGATTGGAAGGCATGGTCTAAATTTGTAAATGGAACAAGAAACAAAACACAAATAATAGGTGATGATCTTTTTGTAACTAATCTTGAAAGATTAAAAATAGGCTTTCTAAACTTATCTGCAAATAGTATTTTAATAAAATTGAACCAAATTGGAACTGTAACCGAAACGTTAGAAGTAATAAAATTTGCTCAACTTATTGGTTTTAAAACAATCATCTCGCATAGATCTGGTGATACCGAAGATACATTTATTGCTGATTTAGCAGTAGGCACCAATTCAAATCAAATCAAAACAGGATCTCTTGCTAGATCAGAAAGAATAGCAAAATATAACCAACTAATTCGTATTGAAGAAGATCTTGGTAGATCAGCTAAAATGAATAAAATTGATTAATGATAGAAAAATTAAAAAAAAACTATTTTATTCTTATTATCACATTCTTGTTTATCTATTTTTTCTTTAATTTATTAGATGGTGACAGAGGTCTCATTTCTTACATGGAAAAGAAAGATATATATGAGCAACTTAAAAACGATCAAATAACTCTAAATAGCAAAATAGAAGATTTAGAGCACAAAAATTCACTTTTAACAGAAAATATTGATCTAGATTTCATAGAAATATTAATAAGAGAAAAGTTTTTATTTGGAAAAGAAGGTGAGACTACCTATATAATTAAAGACAATGGAAATCAAAAATAGACCAAGACACCCTGAAAAAGTTAATAAGCCGATTAATCCTATTAAAAAGAAACCTGAGTGGATTAGATCCAAGCTACTAAATAGTAAAGAATTTTTTTTAACTAAAACAGTTGTCAATAAAGATAATCTTGTAACAGTTTGCCAAGAAGCAAACTGCCCTAATATTACTGAATGCTGGAGCAAAAGGCACGCAACTCTTATGATAATGGGTGATACATGCACAAGAGCATGTGCATTTTGTGATGTAAAAACAGGAAAACCAGAAAAATTAGATCAATTTGAGCCAATTAAAATAGCGAATGCAGTTAAAAAATTAAGTTTAAGACATGTTGTTATTACATCTGTTGATAGAGACGATCTTTCTGATGGTGGTTCAAATCATTTTCATGATGTTATTGTTGCAACAAGAAAAAAAAACCCAAATACCACAATCGAAGTTTTAACGCCTGATTTTTTAAGAAAAGGAGAAGCTTATAAAAGAGTATTGGAAGCAAGCCCAGATGTTTTTAATCACAATATTGAAACTGTTCCAAGTCTTTATGTAAAAGTTAGACCAGGGGCAAGATATTTTGGATCATTAGAGCTTTTAAAAAATTCAAAAAAATTCAATAAAAATGTTTTTACAAAATCAGGAATTATGGTTGGATTTGGAGAAACAAAAGATGAAATAATTCAAGTTATGGATGATCTAAGATCTGCAGAAGTTGATTTCTTAACTATAGGTCAATATCTTCAACCTTCAGCCAAACATTTTCCATTAAATAGGTATTACCATCCAGATGAATTTAAAGAGCTAGGAAAAATAGCAAAATCTAAGGGATTTTTATTAGTATCTTCATCACCTCTAACAAGATCTTCTTATCATGCTGATGAAGATTTTAATAAACTTAAAAATAATAGAAAAAATATTCATTAATGCCAAAAGCATCAGTTAAGAGATTAATTGATAACAGAAAAGACAAACTTATAGAGTTCGTTTTAGATATTGAAAAATACCCTGAATTTGTTCCATTCTGCCAAGGTTCAAAAGTACATGAAAGAAAACAAAAAGGAGATTTAACACTTATTGTTGCAGATCTAACAATTGGAAAAGGGCCCTTTGTAGATACCTATAAAAGTGATGTGAAATTTAATAAAAAAGATGACACAATTTTTGTAACAAATATAGATGGCCCTTTAAATTATTTAGAAAATAATTGGAAATTTCAGGAGCAAGGAGATTTAACAGAAGTGACTTTTGATGTTGATTTTGAAATTAAAAATAAATTTTTGAATATTTTAATGACCAAGTCTTTTCAATTTGGTCTTGAAAAAATAGCTGATGCATTTCAGAAAAGAGCTGAAAGTTTATAATATATTCAAAATCATTTTAAGAGCTTGCTTGGCAGTAGCTTTTTGAATTGAAATTCTTTTCTTACTTTTAAAATAGTTTTTCTTTACTATTATTTTACTTCCTTTTTTAAGACCTATATAAACTAGTCCAACTGGTTTTGCTTTCGTACCACCATTAGGTCCTGCGACTCCAGTGATGGAGATTGATATGTTTGCTTTACTAATTTTACTTAAATTTTTGACCATCGATAGACAGGTTTCATAGCTAACTGCTCCATACTTTGTAATAGTTTTTTTTGGAACTTTAAGCAATCTCACTTTTGCATTATTGGAATAAGTCACTAGTCCCATATTAAATACTTTAGATGATCCACTAATAGATGTAATTGAACTTGCTAAAAGTCCTCCGGTGCAGGACTCTGCAAATGAAACTGTTAGTTTTTTTTTAGTTAGTAACTTTACAATTTTTAAGGATAAATTAATCATGAGTTAATAATCATATAAAAGACGAGAATTGCTACTACATATAATCCAGCACAAACATCATCCATTATAACACCAAAACTATTCTTAAAGTTTTTATCGTAATAACTTACAGGGTAGGGTTTTGCGATATCAAAAATTCTAAAAAGAATAAACATAATAAAATAAAAGGTTAGCACCCTTGCCTGATCTGATGGTTCGGTATGTGCAATTTCATAAAGGCATATTGGTATCGATTGACCAATAAATTCATCAATAACAACCTCTTTTGGATCCTTATTAGTTAAATCTTTAATAAACAAATTTACTGCAAAAAGTGAAATTATAAAAATTCCCACTAATAAAAACAAAAAAACATCTGCTGGTACTGAAAAAATATGAAATAATATATATAAAATGATAACAGTAACTAAAGAAGCATAACTCCCTGGTATTCTTGGTAATTTTCCAATACCAAACATTGTAACAAATAAAGAATTTATTTTTTTAACCATAATAATTTAATGAAATTATTGACTCACACGCAATAGCTTTTTCCTTTCCTATCAAGCCTAGTTTTTCTACTGTTTTACCTTTTAAATTAATTTGATCTTCATTTACAATGAGCAAATTAGACAATGAACTAATAATTTTTTTTCTATATTTTGAGACCTTAGGTCTTTCACAAATTAAATTTATGTCGACATTATTTATAAAATATCCCTCTTTATGCAGGTTTTTCAAAATAGGGGACAACATATTGGGTGATCTTATATTTTTAAATTTTTTATTATTACTTGGATAAAGAGTTCCAATATCCATTTTTCTCATAGCACCAAGTAAGCCATCTATTATGGCATGGATAATTACATCTCCATCAGAATGACCTTGCAGACCAGAATGAAAGGGAATTTTTATTCCTCCAAGGTATAATTTTTTATTTTTAATTAATCTATGTATATCAAATCCTATCCCATAAAAATTTTGAATATTTTTTTTTTCTAAATCAGATTTTGTTGTAATTTTGAAATTATTTTCCTCACCTTTAATAAATTTAACTATTTTATTATTATTTAAAAATAATGATGCCTCATCAGTGATTTTTTTATTATTTAATTTGCTAAGATTGTACAAAGTTTTAAAATGAAAACATTGAGGTGTTTGTGTAAATAGCAAATTTTCTCTTTTTAAATTCTGAATTTTATTTCCTATTTTATATTTTGATGAGTTATTAGTTGTAACATAAGGCACCACGGCTTTGTTTTTTTTTAGATTTGAGTTTAGCTTTTTTAATAATTCAATTGAAAAATTTGGTCGTGCTGCATCATGAATAAAAACATTTGTAAATCTTTTATTCTTTATAAAATTCAAAGCTTTTTGTGATGATTGATATCTTTCGTTACCGCCTTTAATGACTTTAATAGATTTATCTTTAATACTTTTAATTGGTACATTTGATACGATTATTATTGACTTAAATAACTTAGATTTTACTGCTTTGTCTACTGAATGCATAAATAAGGGTTTATTTATATAATTTGTAAATTGTTTTGGATTATTTGATTTAAATCTCTTACCTTTACCAGCAGCTAGTAGTATAAAACAATTGGTCATGATTGTTATAAATTTTTTTGTAATATATTTTTAAATTATGTTTGCTTTGTTAAAAAGAAATTTGTTTATTATAGTTATATTTATATTAACTATTTCTTTAGGTTTTCTCACATTTTTAACATTTATCAATAAAAGCTTCATTAAACTTAATGAGGATAGCCTTGAAATTCTTCTTATATCTAACATCTGTTTAGTACTTTTGTTTTTTGTATTAATATTTGTTGATATTAAAAATTCTATAAAAAACAATATCAACGTAAGAGGCTCAGTTGCCAACAGAAAATATATAATTTCTTTTGCACTCTTTACACTGATACCATCATTATTAATTGCTATTTTTTCTTTATTTATTTTTTCTTTTGCATTGGATAAATATTTTGACAAAAAAATTACTACAGCAGTTAACAATTCATATGAAATAGCTAAAAATTATGTTGATGAGAAAAGAAATAAAATTGAGTCTGAGATAGTTTTAATAGCATTCGATTTAAATAAATATTCTGAATTATATAAATCCAATCCTGATAGATATCAAATTATATTAAATACTCAGAGATTTCTAAGAGATATTGATCAGCTTCACTTAATAAATGAGGATGGTAAGCTATTAAGATCTGCAGCAAACTCAGATTATAAAAAAATTGAAGACAAAGCTATGCAGATGGTAAGAAATGATGATAGACCATTAAAGATAATAAATACATTTGAAAATAAATCAGCAGCAGTAGTAAGATTATCTAATTATGATAATACTTTTTTATATGTATTAAAGTACATAGACAAAAATATATCCAATTATCTTATAGACTCAGAAGAAGCAGTAAATTTTTATTATACTGTAGAAAATCAAAATTTGGGTATTAGAATTTCATTTGCTATAATTTACGTGACCCTTGTTACACTTTTACTCTTTTTATCTATAACGATTGCTATAAGATTTTCATCACGTTTTTTTATATCAATAAATAATTTGATAACCGCTTCAGAAAATATTGGTAGAGGAAATCTTGATACAAAGGTCCCAGACTTAAAAGCAGATATTGAAATGGAACGTCTAAATAAAAATTTCAATTCAATGATTGAAAGATTAAAGAATCAGCAAGAAAAACTACTTACTAACGAACGACATGAAGCTTGGGAAAATGTTGCAAGAAAATTAGCACATGAAATTAAAAATCCTTTAACACCAATACAATTAACTATCGACAATCTTAAAACAAAATATTTACCAAATGTTGAAAATGAGATAAAGGAAAAATATCTAAACAATCTTAAAACGATACTTAAACAAATAAAGCAAATTGAAAATTTGGTTAATGAATTTTCTGATTTTGCTAGAATGCCAAAACCATTATTTAAACCAAACAACTTAAATAACGTCATTAATGAAAATATTAGCTTAGTAAATAAATTTGATAATTCTGTTAATATTAGATTAGTTAACCATTTGCCAAAAGAAGTAGTATTAAATTTTGACAATGAGCAGTTTAATAGATTATTTTTTAACCTTATTAAAAATTCTGTCGAAAGTATTCAAGAAAAAGCTGAAAAAGACAGTAAAACAGACAAAAATATAGATATAGAAATTAGACAAAGAAGAGATTATATAAATATTAACATTGTAGATACTGGAACTGGATTTAAAAACAAAAAAACTAAAGATATAATTAAACCTTATTTTACAACTAAAGAAAAAGGAACTGGATTAGGATTATCAATTGTAGATAAAATTATTAGTGATCATGAAGGATCAATTAAATTTTTAAATCATAAAAATGGTGCAAAAATTCAAATCATAATTCCATATAAAAAATAATGTCAGCTGAAATTTTGATAATAGATGATAATGCAGATATAAGATTAATTCTTGATGAATTAATTAAAGATGCAGGATATAAGACTAGACTTGCTGCTAATTATAATCAAGCTTTAACTGAAATTGACAAAAAACTTCCTGATGTAGCAATTATTGACGTTAAATTAGACAAAGGTGACAATGATGGTATTTTGTTGTTAGATCACATTAAAAAGAAAAATCCTGACTTACCTGTAATAATGATATCAGGTCATGCAAATATTGAGATGGCTGTAAATTCATTAAAATCTGGAGCATTTGAATTTATTCAAAAACCTTTTGATAAAGAAAGACTATTAAATTTTGTAAATAGGGCAGTTGAAAATTATAATTTAAAAAATGAAAATAAAACATTAAATACAAAACTTTTTCACACATTTGAGTTAGTTGGAAACAGTTCCAATATTCTCTCAATCAAGGATCAGATAAATAAACTATCAAAATCTGAAAGTAGAATATTTATTAGTGGACCAACAGGATCTGGTAAAGAATTAATTTCAAGAAAAATACATAAAAATTCTAAACGAAAAGATGGACCATTTATAGTCATCAATGGAGCACTTTTAGATGCAAAAAAGTATGAACTTGAGTTATTTGGAGAAGAGAAGAAAGATGGCTCTATATTTTATGGAGCTCTTGAGAAAGCATCAGGAGGTATATTGTTGATTGATGAAGTTACAGAAATTCCACTCGAGACACAGTCAAAAATTTTAAGAGTTGTGATAGATCAAAAATTCAAAAGAATAAATAGTAATCATGATATAAAAGTTGATGTAAGAATTATTTGTACAAATAGTAAAGATGTTCAACAAGAAATAAAGTTTGGAAACTTCAGGGAAGATCTTTTTCATCGACTTAATGTATTTAATATAAAAATAGACCCATTAAACAATAGAATTGATGATATCCCAATATTAATAGACTATTTCATTGAGAATATATGTGAAGCCAACAATTTTAAAAAATTTAAGATTATTGATAATAATTATTTGCTCAATTACGATTGGCCAGGAAATGTTAGAGAATTAAGAAATTTAATAGAAAGAATAGCCATATTATCACCAGGTGATGACAACGAGAGATTAATGAACATAATTAAAGAGTCATTATCAAAGTCAATTGAAGACGAGTTTTCAGTAACAGAAACTCTTACAGTTCCATTAAAAGAAGCTAGGGAAAGTTTTGAAAAACAATATTTAATTTCACAATTGAAGAAATTTAGTGGAAATATTTCAAAGACAGCAAAATTTATAGGTATGGAAAGATCAGCTTTACACAGAAAGCTAAAATTACTTGGAGTTAAAGATTTAAACTAATGAATATTATTATTTGCGGAGCAGGTAGGGTGGGCTCAACAATTGCAAAAATGTTGATTGAGCAAAATCATTCTATTACAATGATTGATCAATCAAGTGAGGATATCCAAAAAATTAATGAAACTTTGGATGTCAAAGCTATTGTTGGAAAAGCAACATCACCAGCAATATTAGAAAAAGCAAATACAAAGGATGCAGATATGATTATTGCAGTAACCAGAAATGATGAAATAAATATGTTGATATGCCAAATAGCTTTTTCTTTATTTCAGGTTCCAAAAAAAATTGCTCGAATAAGATTTCAAGAGTATCTTGATCCAAAATATTCAGGATTATTTAACAGAGAAAATTTACCCATTGATAATATTATTTCACCAGAAATTGAAATTGCTAAATCTATTCAGCGAAAATTAGAGGCGCCTGGAACTTTAGACAATGTACCTTTTGCGGAAAATAAAATTAGATTATTAGAAATTTTGATTGATGAAAAATGTTCAATTCAAGGAATAAATTTAAATGAACTTACAAAAAAATTCCCAAAATTAAATGCTTATATTCTTGGAGTTATTAGGAATGAAAAATTTGTTGTAATGAAAAAAACAGATCAACTTCAACTTAATGATAAAGCTTATGTGGTTGTTAACAGTAGTCAAATGCAAGAAACTTTGACTGTGTTTGGACATAACGAAAAAATTTCAAACAAAATGTTAATTATTGGAGGTGGAAACATTGGTTTTAACCTCGCTAAAAATATTGAAAAATCATTTGATTCTGCGAGGGTTAAGATAATAGAAAAGGATAAATCTAGAGCAGAATACATAGCAAATGAACTTAATGATACTATTGTGATTAACGGTAATGGATTGGATGAAGATGTTTTAAATGAGGCTAATATTGATGAAGTTGAAACGGTTTTGGCTTTAACTAATGACGATGAAGACAACTTAATGGTAAGTGTAATTGTAGAAAAATTTTCAAAAGATAAAAGAACTATGGCTTTGATAAACAAGCCTAATTATTCATTACTACAATCTTCGTTAAAAATTGATGATTTGATTGATCCAAGAATGAATACAGTTTCAAGTATTTTAAAACATGTTCATAAAGGAACAATTGAAAACGCTTATACAATTTTAAATGGTGAATATGAGGTTATAGAGGCAGATATTATTGAGACCTCTGAGTTAATAAACAAACAATTAAAAGACTCAAATTTACCTGATGAAATAAGAATTGGAGCTATATTAAGAGATCAAAATGTTATTATTCCAAGCTCAAGTTACATTTTTCAAAAAGATGATACGGTCGTTCTTTTATCTAAAAGAGATCAATTACCTATTGTAGAAAACATGTTTAGAATTAGTTCAATCTAATTTTAATATGACAAAATTTAGTGCTCTTTACCTAAGCTCATTCCTAATATTAATCGGTATTTTTTCTTTTTTTAATATTATCTATTCAAATTATTTTGATATTTTTTTTAACATAGAAAACTATGTTTACACTCTATTTATAAGCCTTTTTATTGGTGGGTTGTTATTATTTTTTAATAGAGCAAATTTTCAAAAAATTACTCTTTATGAAAAAATATTTACAGTATTGATAGGATACTTATTTTTACCTTTAATAATATCTATTCCATATTATTTCAGCATCCAAAACATTTCATTTTTAAACTCATATTTTGAAGCCATATCTGGTTTCACATCAACCGGTTTTACAATCTTTGAAAATATTAAACAATTAGATGAAAGTTTAATTTTATGGAGATCAACGTCTCAATGGATTGGTGGTATTTTTTTTCTATTTTCTATTTTATTATTGATTGATATTTTTGATAAAAATCTTAAGCAATCATTTACAGAATATCTTTCTTTTAATTATAAGGAAATTTTTAAACAATCATTTAAAATTATTATAATCTATTCTACATTAACTTTATTAATATTTATTTTATTTAAAACTATAAATTTAAGAACTTTTGATGCATTTAATTTATCATTATCAATTATATCTTCAGGTGGTTTTTTATCAGTAAACAGAATTGACTATTTATTTGAAAGTGATGTAAGTAAAATTATTTTATCTTTCACAATGCTGCTATCATTTTTCAGTCTTTTTCTTATTTATAACCTTATTTTTTTCAACAAGAATAAACTTAAGTTTTTAAGTGAGGACTTTAATCTTTTAATTTATTTATTAATTTTAATTTCCTTTTCCTTTGTTTTTTTAAACTCTAGTAACAATTTCCCTGTCATTTTAGTTGCTATATCAAGTAGCGTATCAAATATTGGTTTTTCTTTTTTAGATACTCCCAAAAATATGACATTTGTTTTTTTCATTATAGTAGTGATTGGAGGTTCCTTTTTTTCTACTGGCTCTGGTATTAGAGTTATCAAAATTTTAAGCTTGATAAAATTTTCGATAAATAATCTTTTATCTCATACCAAACCAAATCAAATTTATTCAAACAAAGTTACCTTAATTAATGAAAACACAGAGAAATCAGATATTAATAAATATTTTTTTTCAATAATTATTTTTGTTATTTCTTTATTTTTGTTAACCTTACTTTTGACACTTTCTGATATTCAATTTGAAAGTTCATTTAAGCTTTCAATATTAACAATAATGAATACGGTAAACTCTAGTATGTTTGAACTTTCAAATTTTGACTTTTACAATCTTTCTTTTTTATCCAAGATTTATTTAATAATTTTCATGATAATAGGTCGTGTTGAGCTATTGACTATATTAATATTATTTAAAAAATTTCTTTTCAAAAATTAAATTAGTATTATAAAGTTATTTCTTTGCGCCCTTAGCTCAGCTGGATAGAGCATCGGTTTTCTAAACCGAGGGTCGGAGGTTCGAATCCTCCAGGGCGCGCCATCTTTAATTGATCAATATTGGTGAGGTTATTTTACCATTGATGGTTGTATTACTTTCTGCTTTACTCCAGTATTCAAAAATAACTTTTTGAATAATTTGTTAACAAATAAATAATAAAAAGAGGAAAATAATGTTTAAAATAATAAAACAATTGACTTCTGTAGTTGCTATGTTTGCTGTGCTATTTGCATTTTCAACTGAAACAATGGCTGCTAAGAAATCAAAAACTCTTGAGAACACTAAAAAAAGAGGATTTGTAAGATGTGGTGTTTCTCAGGGTCTACCTGGATTTTCAAACGCAGATGAGTCTGGAAATTGGACAGGAATAGATGTTGATGTATGTAGAGCTGTTGCAGCTGCAACATTAGGAGATGCAACTAAGGTTAAGTTTACTCCTTTAAGTGCAAAAGAAAGATTTACTGCACTTACTTCTGGTGAAATTGACATTTTATCAAGAAATACAACTTGGACACTATCAAGAGATGCTGACATTGGTTTAACATTTGTAGGTGTAAACTTTTATGATGGACAAGGTTTCATGGTAAGAAAAGGTTCAGGAATTGCATCTACGAGTGAATTTAAAAATGGAACATCAGTTTGTACAAACTTAGGAACTACAACTGAGCTTAATATGAGAGATTTCTTTGATTCAAGAGGAATTTCATATGAGCCAGTAGTTTTTGAGAAAGCTGATGAAGTCGTAGCTGCTTATGATGCAGGTAGATGTGATACATACACAACAGATAAATCTGGTCTAGCTGCTCAAAGAACTAAATTGTCAGCTCCAGACGATCACGTAGTATTGCCTGAAACTATTTCAAAAGAACCACTAGGACCAGTTGTACGTCAAGGTGACTCTGTTTGGGAAGACATAGTTAGATGGTCTTTGAATACTATGATCGAAGCTGAAGAATATGGTGTTAATTCATCAAATGCTGACATGATGAAAACTTCAAACAATCCTGCAATCAAAAGATTGGTTGGTGCTGAAGGTGAATTAGGTGCAGCTTTTGGTTTAGATAACGAATGGAACTTAAGAATTATCAAACAAGTTGGTAACTACGGTGAAAGCTACAAAAGAAATATAGCAGACACTGGAATTCTACCTGACAGAGGTCCAAATGAACTATGGACTAAAGGTGGAATATTATACGTACCACCGGCAAGATAATTTTATTTCAAATTACTTAAAAAGGGCTAGATATTTCTAGCCCTTTTTTTTATTATAGTTTCCTATGAACAACATTATAAAAAAATTTATACCTCAGATTTTAGCAATACTATTTGTTGTTCTTATTTTTGGGTTTTTGACCCTGAATGCTCAGACCAATATGGATAATAGAGGCATTGATTTTGGTTTTGGGTTTTTATCACAAGAGTCTTCATTTGATGTTCAGTTTTCTTTAATTGAATATAGTGGATCAGACTCCTATGCTCGCGCTTTTCTTGTTGGACTTTTAAATACTTTGTTAGTTTCTTTTATAAGTATAATTATTTGTACAATATTAGGTGTTATAATTGGTGTAGCAAGACTATCATCTAATTATCTAATAAAAAACTCAGCTGCATGGTACGTCGAGTTTTTTAGAAATATTCCATTGCTGTTACAAATCTTCTTTTGGTATTACGCAGCTCTTAGGGCGTTACCTATGCCAGAAAAAGCAAATGCATGGTTTGGGGTAACTTATATGACTGTAAAAGGTTATTACATACCAGCAATGGTATGGGAAAATTTGAATGTATTTCTATATTGTGGTCTGGCGGCAATAATTGCAATTATTGTACTAAGGAATTATGCAATTAAATTAAGAGACACACAAGGTAAACAAATTCCGGTATTCCTTTATTCAGTGGCTCTATTAATTGTATTGCCTCTTTTATCATTCTTATTTGGAGGAGTATCTTTAGATTTTGAAATACCTGAGCTCAAAAAATTATCAAAGATTTCTTATATTTATGAAGGTGGAATAAGTTTACCACCTGAATTAATAGCATTAGTTCTAGCACTATCTTTATACACTTCTACCTTTGTGGCAGAGTGTGTAAGAGCTGGTATTGAGGGAGTTAGTAAAGGCCAAAAAGAGGCCGCAGCATCTGTAGGTTTGACGCCTAATCAAGTTTTAAAATTAGTAATTATGCCTCAAGCTTTAAGAATTATAATTCCACCAACAACTAACCAATATTTAAATTTAACTAAAAATTCATCTTTGGCAGCTGCTATTGCATATCCAGATTTAGTACTTGTATTTGCAGGGACTGCTTTGATGCAGACAGGTAAGGCAATAGAAATTGTTTCTATAACAATGCTAACCTATCTAACTATTAGTTTAACTATTGCAGCAATAATGAATTGGTATAACAAAAAAATAGAAATTAAAGAAAAGTAATGCAAACAATAAACTTTTTAAAACCTAACAGAGATAATATTAAAAACTATTCTATTATCGGTTCTTTTTTAGTTTTAGTAAGTTTAATTGATGTTATATCAAATGCATTTCTAAAAATAAATTTAACATCCTTTTTACCTGGTTCATTAACTACTTTGTTTCCATTAATCATAGGTTTAATTGGATTGAATATGATGAGAATTGATTATTCGGGACATAAAACTTTAGATTTATTAAATAAAAATATAAACACAAATAATTTTAACGCTTTACTAACTCTATTAATATTATTTTCAATTATTAAAGCTCTTCCCCAGTCTTTAAGTTGGATGATTTTAGACGCCACTATTTCAGGCGACTCTAAAGATGCTTGCACAGGCACGGGCGCTTGTTGGACATATATTAAAGTTTGGTTCAGACGATTTATGTATGGAATGTATCCCAATGAATTTCATTGGAGGATTAATACTGCATTTATATTAGTTATAGCACTAGGCTTTGTTGGATATTTCATGAAGGAAAATTTGAAAAAATATTTGGCATTGTATTATGTTATTATTTATCCAGTAATTGCATATTTAGTTATTTACTACTTAATATCAGGTGGATCATTTGGTTTACAATGGGTAGAAACAGGTGCATGGGGAGGATTGTCACTTACTTTTATAGTTTCTTTTTTCTGTCTAATTTTCTGTTTCCCACTAGGTATGATTTTTGCACTTGGAAGAAGATCTAATCTTCCTGCAATAAAATATATCTCAATTTGTTATATTGAATTTTGGAGAGGTGTTCCATTGATTACAGTATTATTTATGTCATCTGTAATGTTTCCAATGTTTCTTCCTGAAGATTTTTTCATGGATAAATTGGTAAGAGTAATAATTGCAATTACTTTATTTGAAGCTGCTTACTGTGCAGAAGTAATTAGAGGAGGTTTGCAATCATTACCTAGAGGTCAATACGATGCAGCTAAATCCTTAGGAATGGGTTATTGGAAAATGCATATTTTTGTAATTTTACCTCAAGCGCTAAAATTAGTTATTCCGGGAATAGCAAATACCTTTTTAGCATTAGTTAAAGATACTCCTTTAATCTTTGTAGTTGGTTTAGCTGAACTAGCAGGTATGCTTGCTTTAGCAAAAACAAATCCAAAATGGCTAGGCTTTGCGATGGAAGGATATATTTTTGCATCAATAGTATTCTGGATTATATGCTATGCAATGAGTAAATATAGTTATAACTTAGAGGCAAAATATAAAACTGAAAGATAATATATGTCTGACCCAATAATAAAAATTCAAAATATGAATAAATGGTTCGGTGATTTTCAAGTTTTAAAAAATATAAATCTTGAGGTTGAGGCAAATAAAAAAATTGTAGTATGTGGACCATCAGGATCGGGTAAATCTACATTGATTAGATGTATCAATAGATTAGAAGAGCATCAAGAGGGAGATATAATTGTTGATGGAAATGAACTATCAGAAAAAACAAAAGATATTGAAAAAATTAGAGCTGAAGTTGGAATGGTTTTTCAACAATTTAATTTATTTCCACATTTATCAATTTTAGACAATTGTACTCTTGCACCAATTTGGGTGAAAAAAATGCCAAAAAAAGAAGCTCAAGAACTTGCATTAGATCAACTTAAAAAAGTACAAATAGATGATCAGGCCAATAAGTTCCCTGGACAACTCTCTGGAGGTCAACAACAGCGTTGTGCGATAGCAAGAGCATTGTGTATGCAGCCAAAAATCATGTTATTTGATGAACCAACATCAGCCTTAGATCCAGAAATGATTAAAGAAGTGCTAGATGCAATGGTAAGTCTTGCAAAAGGCGGAATGACGATGATTGTTGTGACACATGAAATGGGTTTTGCTAAAGAAGTTGCTGATGAAGTCATTTTTATGGATGAGGGAATGATAATTGAGAAGGCAGGCACTAAAGAATTCTTTGCTAATCCAAAGAGTGACAGAACTAAGCTTTTTTTAAGCCAAATTCTTTAAAATAATACTAAAGACTTCTTAAAAAGTTACTTGACAGGTTTAGAATAAGTTAAAAAAACCAATTTTTTTTAAAATTATTTTACTTGCATTAACTTTTCTATTTAGATTAACTCTCATTATTATTTTATTTAAAGAGGGGTCTTGAATGGAAGAGAATTTTAATAAACATCTTGGTAATAAGCTAAAGTTAAGAAGGTTGGCATTAGGTTTAACTCAAACTAAAGTAGCAAAAGCTATAAACGTTACATTTCAACAAATTCAAAAGTATGAAAAAGGAACTAACGGTGTAAGTTCAATTAGATTATTACAACTTTCTAATTATTTAAAAGTTCCAATCAGTTATTTTTTTGAGGATTTTTCAGAATATTTAGTAAATCTTGATAAATCAAAAGAGGGACACATGAATGTAAACTATAACTTTTTAGTCAAAGTTTATTCAGAGTTAACTCAGGATCAAAAAATTAAATTTGGAAAAAATTTACAGATAGCACAAATAAACACTTCTAAAGTTGTTTAGTTGATTTGGCTCCTCGGGCAGGACTCGAACCTGCGACCAATTGATTAACAGTCAACTGCTCTACCAACTGAGCTACCGAGGAATATTTTCTCACAACTTACTTTTTTTAAAATTTATCTCAATACTTATTTTGGAGGCAACGCCCGGAATCGAACCGGGATACAAGGATTTGCAATCCTCTGCGTAACCATTCCGCCACGTTGCCATCAAATATAAAATATTTGGTAATCGACATTTGTATAATTCATTTTGATGATTAGTCTATAAATTTAGCAATGATTTTCATTATTGTTTATTAATTTGATTAATTTATAAAACAAATCAATGAGTTTTGATAAATATGAGCATAATAATGTAGAAAATAAAATCTATGATTATTGGGAAAAAAATGAATTATTTAAACCCAAAGAAAATTCAAAAAAATTCTCAATTGTAATTCCTCCGCCAAATGTAACTGGAAGCCTTCATATGGGCCATGCTTTAAATAACTCAATTCAAGATGTTTTAACTAGATTTCATAGAATGAATAATTATGAAACCTTATGGCAACCAGGAACAGATCACGCCGGAATTGCAACCCAAGCATTAGTTGAAAAAAAACTTGTAAAAGAAGGTATTAAAAAAAATGATTTAGGTAGAGAAAAATTTATTAAAAAAGTATGGGAATGGAAAAATGAGTACGGAGATATAATAATAAATCAACTGAAAAAACTTGGATGTTCTTGTGATTGGTCGCGTAATGCTTTTACAATGGATGAAAATTTATCTAAGTCAGTTATAAAAGTATTTGTTGATCTTTATGATAAGAAATTAATCTACAAAGCAAAAAAACTTGTAAATTGGGATGTTGTTTTAAAAACAGCAATATCTGATTTAGAAGTTGATCAGCGTGAAGTAAATTCTCAACTTTATTATATAAATTATCCTATAGAAAATTCTGATAAATTTATAACAATTGCAACAACAAGGCCTGAAACAATGTTGGGAGATACTGCAATAGCAGTTAATCCTAAAGACGATCGATTTAAGGATTTAGTTGGAAAACTAGTGACCATTCCTTTAGCTAATAGAAAAATAAAAATAATAACAGATGATTATGCTGATCCCGAACAAGGAACTGGTGCAGTTAAAATTACTCCTGCCCATGATTTTAATGATTATGATGTAGGTGTAAGAAACAAGTTAGAGGTAATTAATATATTTACGCCTGATGGAAAAATAAATGACAATGCACCTGACCCATATAAAGGTTTAGATAGATTTGCTGCAAGAAAATTAATCTTAGAACATCTTGAAGAAGGTAAATTTTTAGAAAAAATTGAAAAGTTAGTAAATAAAGTTCCATATGGG
Organism: uncultured Pelagibacteraceae bacterium; assembly: GCA_902535275.1. Classification (GTDB taxonomy): domain Bacteria; phylum Pseudomonadota; class Alphaproteobacteria; order Pelagibacterales; family Pelagibacteraceae; genus Pelagibacter. The sequence continues at coordinate 6,544 of CACASS010000002.1, read as the reverse complement.
GATAGATCTAATTCAATTATTGAACCTTACTTAACGGAACAATGGTTTGTTGATGCTAAAACTTTAGCCATTAAAGCAAAAGAAGTGGTAAAAAATGGTAAGACTAAATTCTTTCCTGAGAATTGGTCAAAAACTTATTTTCAATGGATGGATAATATTGAACCTTGGTGTATTTCTCGTCAATTATGGTGGGGTCATCAAATTCCAGCATGGTACGGACCTGATGGAAAAATATTTGTAGCCGAAAATGAAGACGAATGTAAAAAACAGGCAAAAGAATTCTATTCAAAAGATGTTGAATTAAAAAGAGATGATGATGTTTTGGATACTTGGTTTTCTTCAGGTCTTTGGCCATTTGCGACTTTAGGTTGGCCAGAAAAAACTCCGGAAGTTGAAAAATTTTATCCAACAAGTGTTCTTGTTACTGGTTTTGATATCATTTTTTTCTGGGTTGCAAGAATGATTATGATGGGAACTCAGTTTTTAGATAAGGAACCTTTTAAAAATATATATGTTCATGCTTTAGTTAGAGATGAAAAGGGTCAAAAAATGTCTAAATCTAAGGGTAATGTAATTGATCCTTTAGAATTAATTGAGAAATATAGTGCAGATGCATTGAGATTTACACTTTTATCAATGGCATCACCAGGTCGAGATGTAAAATTATCTGAAGACAGGGTTAAAGGTTATAGAAATTTTTTAAATAAAATTTGGAATGCAAATAACTTTTTAACACAAAATAAGTGTGATTTTGGTGATGTGAAAAAACCTGAAAATCTTAAATTAACAATTAATAAGTGGATATTATCTGAACTAGTTAAAACAAAAAAAGAGACAGAAAACAGTTTAAAAAACTATAGATTTGATGAAGCCGCAAAGAATATTTATCAGTTTGTATGGCATTCTTTTTGTGACTGGTATTTAGAGCTATCTAAAACTGTATTTAATTCTAACAATGAGGAAGAAATTAAAGAATTAAGACAAACTTCATCTTATATATTTAGAGAAATTTTAATTATACTTCATCCATTTATCCCATTTGTTACAGAAGAAATATGGTTGAATAATAAGTTAGATAAAAATGGTGATGAATTCTTAATGCATGCTAATTGGCTGGAGAATGATTATCATGAAAAAAAATCTTATGATGAAATAAATAATATCATTAATTTTATTACCTCTATAAGATCATTTAAAAATGAATTAAATATAAGCCCTGGGTCGTTTATTGAAATTTCAACAGAAAATACAAACAAAGAATATAAAAGCTTTTTATCTTCTAATGAAAATATAATGAAAAAAAATGGAAGAATTAAAAATTTTCATGAAAAAGATTTAGACAAACGATCTGCAAGTATAGTCATAAATGGTGAGTTATTTAAATTATATTTTGATGAAGATGTTGATTTAAATATGATCAAATTAACACTAGAAAAGAAAATTAGAAAGATTAGTGAAGAGATGAAAAAAATTGATGTTAGATTATCAAATAAATCCTTTGTAGATCGTGCACCACAAAATATAGTAGAGCAGGAGAAAAGCAACTTTGCTAATCTTGAAAAAGATGTTAAAAAAATAGAATTAACTCTTAAAGGTTTATAATGAAAAAATTTAATAAGAAAAAATTACCAAGTAGACATACAACAATAGGTGCAGATAAAGCCCCTCAAAGATCATTTTATTACGCAATGGATTTAACAGAAAAAGATGTAGCAAAACCATTTGTTGGTGTTGTTTCAACATGGAATGAAGCAGCTCCATGTAACATAAATTTAATGAAACAAGCTCAATCAGTTAAAAAAGGAGTTAAAGCTTCAGGTGGAACTCCAAGAGAGTTTTGTACCATTACAGTAACTGATGGTATTGCGATGGGTCATGAAGGAATGAAGTCATCATTAATATCAAGAGATGTGATAGCAGACTCAACTGAACTTACGGTTAGAGGACATTGTTATGATGCATTAGTTGGATTAGCGGGCTGTGATAAATCATTACCTGGTTTAATGATGTCGATGGTTCGTTTAAATATTCCAAGCGTATTTATATATGGTGGATCAATTCTCCCTGGGAGATTTAATGGAAAAGATGTAACTGTTGTAGATGTATTTGAGGGAGTTGGAAAATATACATCAAAAAAAATGACAGCTCATGCATTAAGAAAATTAGAATTAAAAGCATGTCCAAGTGCAGGTGCTTGTGGTGGACAATTTACTGCAAATACAATGGCATGTGTTTCAGAGGCAATTGGTTTAGCATTACCTTTTTCAGCTGGTACACCTGCGCCTTATGCTGAAAGAAATAAGTATGCAGTTGACAGTGGAAAAGCTGTAATGAATTTATTAGCAAAAAATATTAGACCAAGAGATATTGTAACTAGAAAATCTTTAGAAAACGCAGCTACCATTGTTGCGGCAACTGGTGGATCAACAAATGCAGGATTGCACTTACCAGCTATAGCAAATGAAATTGGTATAAAGTTTGATTTAATGGATGTTGCAAAAATATTTAAGAAAACTCCTTATCTTGCAGATTTAAAACCTGGTGGAAAATATGTTGCAAAAGATATGTGGGAAGCAGGAGGAGTTCCAATGCTATTAAAAACTCTTATGGACGGCGGTTACATTCATGGTGATTGTATGACAGTTACAGGAAAAACCATGAGAGAAAATTTAAAAAATGTTAAATTTAGAACTAACCAAAAAGTAATGAGATCTTATAAAAATCCAATTTCACCAACAGGAGGAGTTGTTGGATTAAAAGGAAATTTGGCTCCAGAAGGTGGAATTGTAAAAATAGCAGGTTTGAAAAAATTACAATTTACAGGAAGAGCCAGATGTTTTGATAATGAAGAGTCTGCGTATAAAGCAGTAATAAACAGAAAATACAAAGATGGAGACATCATTATAATTAGATATGAAGGACCTATAGGAGGTCCTGGAATGAGAGAAATGCTTCAAACAACTGCTGCAATCTACGGTCAAGGAAAAGGGGAGAAAGTAGCCCTTATTACTGATGGTAGGTTCTCTGGGGCTACCAGAGGCTTTTGTATCGGTCATGTGGGCCCTGAGGCCTCCGTAGGCGGTCCTATAGCCCTTTTAAGGAATGGAGATATCATCGATATAGACGCCAAAAAGGGTACAATTAACGTAAGGCTTACAAAGAAGGAATTAAGTGCAAGACGTAAAAAATGGAAACCAAGAAAGATGAATTTTGGTAATGGTACTTTATGGAAATATGCACAAACGGTTGGACCAGCTTACAAAGGTGCACCAACTCATCCAGGTGGTAAAAACGAGGTTAGAACTTACGCTGATATTTAATGAAAATTAGACCTGTAATACTTTGTGGTGGCGCAGGAACAAGACTTTGGCCAGATAAAAAAAATCATCAAGCAAAACAATTTATTGATTTTGGCGGATGGAGTTTAATTCAAAAAACTTTAGAAAGAGTAAATAAACCAATTTTTGATTTTCCTGTAATCAGTACAAATTTAAAATACTTAAAACAAGTCAAATTAGCTTTAAAAAAAAGTAAAATTAAAAAGTTTAAAATAGTTTTAGAGCCAGCGAAAAAAAATACAGCACCAGCAATATTAGCGTCCGCATTAATAAAAGATATTCCATTAGAGCAACCATTAATGTTTTTTGCAGCAGATCATTTAATTGAAAAATCTAATATTTTAAATAAAGCCCTATTAAAAAATAAATCAAATTTAGATAACCAAAATCTATTTATTTTTGGAATAAAGCCTACAAATCCATCAAGTGAATATGGATATTTTTTAACTAAAAAAATTAAATCTATAAATAAAGTTACAAAATTTATTGAAAAACCAAAATTATCAAAAGCAAAAGAAGTAATTAAGAAAAAAGGTTACTGGAATTCTGGCATGTTTTATTTAAGAAAAGACTCAATAATCAATAACTTTAAAAAATATCAAAATAAAACTTATAAAAATTGTGTTGAGGCAATTAAAAAAGGCAAATATAAAAATAATACCTACTACTTAAACAAAAGAGCTTTTGAAAAATCAATCGAGAAATCTTTTGATTATGCAATACTTGAGAAAACAAATAAAATTAATGCTATTAAACTAGATATACCTTGGTCTGATCTTGGTAGTTGGAAAGAGATACTCAAGATATATGATATAAATAAAAGAAAACACTTTAAGAAAAAGAATATTTTTTATAGACCATGGGGGAGTTATTTAAATTTATTCGAAGGAAAAGAGTTTTTAATTAAAGAATTATCAGTTAAACCTAAAGGTATATTAAGTCTTCAAAAACATCATCACAGAGCAGAACATTGGTTAGTTACCAAAGGTAATCCACGAATAACTTTAAATAAAAATATCATTAATAAAAAACCTGATGAGCATATATTTATTCCATTAGGAGCAATTCATAGAATACAAAATCCTGGAAAAAAACCTGTAAAAATTATGGAAGCTCAAGTTGGTTCAATTCTAAAAGAGACTGATATTGTTAGATATCAAGACATTTATGGTAGAGCAAATAAACTTTAATTAAATTGTAATAATCTATAAATATTTTTGTCATCAACATTAATTATAAAATTCTAATAAAATTTTAAATTATAAAACATCTTTATTTCCCCTTAATTTTAAGATTTTGTTGATTAACTACTTTCCCCTTTTTTAATTACAAAAAGGGGAAAGAAGATTTAGAAATTAATTATTTACAGATGCGGAACTCTCGATATTCTTCTTTTTAGCTAGTTTTTTTGTTTTTTTTTCAGCAACTCTTTTTTCAATACTTGCAATTTTAATATTAATTTTAGATAATTTTTTTTCTTTTAAATTGATCTTATTTTTAAGTTTTTCTATTAACTTGATAACCTTTTTTTTTCTTTTTTCATTTTTCTTTAACTTTTTACTCATAATGACCTCCTGTTTAATTTTATAATAATTATATTTAAATTAAATATCTTAGTAAAATGATTTTTTGATAAATTCTCTTATTTAAAAGTTATGCTGTTAATATGTTAAAATATTTTCCTGATTTCCTTAATTCTACGTTATCACAATATTGATATTTATCACCATCAATTTGAATTGGAATTTTTTTCCCTTGTCCATCAATTTTAAGCTCACTGGAATAAGATGTTATAACACTCGTAGACTTCGATAAATCTCCAAAAAAAATAATCAAATAAATATAATAAAGTATTTTTATTCTTGTAAGGTCTTTGAATACATAAGTAATAATTTTGTTATCAAATATATTTGTTTTATTAATTTTGTAGTGACCCGCATAATAATTGGTATTAGAACATAACACCCAGTCAGCTATATGATTTTGACCATCTATGTTAACTTTTAATTTTTGATTTTTCATTAACAAAAATTTTTGCAATCCCTTATATCCAAAAATAATTTTACCTAAGAGTTTTTTTAGAGAACTATTAATTGAATGGACTATCGTGGCATCCCAACCTATACCTGCCATTAAAATAAAATAATCATTATTGATTTTTACTAAATTAGTTTGTTTTAAATTGTTTGATTGTAAAATTTGAACAATTTTACTTATTTTTTTACTCATATTTAGTTCAGCTTGAAGTAAATTAGCAGTTCCAGCTGGTATATAACCAATAGCAAAATCTTTTTTTGGAACAAAATTATTTTTAATAAGTTTGTTTATTGCAAATGATACTGAACCATCGCCTCCAGCAACTACAAGTCTATCTATATTTAACTTAGAAATATTTTTAAATACTGCCTCTGCTTTATCCACGCTCTCAGTTTCAAAAAAAGAAACATCGTTATACTTAGAAAGTTCATCAGAAATTTTTTTTATAAATTTAGATTTTCTGCCAGAGGAAGCGTTTTTGTTGTAAATAATGCAATATTTCATAATAAATTTTAATATTTCCTTAACATTACTATGGCACAAAGAATTAAACGATTCTAGTGCAAATTGAATTAAAAAAAAAGGATTAAATGAAACCTATATTAAAATACAAAAGTATATTCATTTCAGATGTGCATCTTGGTACTAAAGGTTGCCAAGCAAATAAATTGCTTGAATTTTTTAAAAATACAAGATCAGAAAAACTTTACTGTGTAGGCGATATAATAGATGTTTGGGCACTTCAAAAAAATTTTTATTGGCCACAAGAACATAATGACGTAATTCAAAAAATATTAAGAAAAGCAAGACATGGAACAGAAGTTTACTACGTTATAGGTAATCATGATGAAGTGTTTCGAAAATTTATTCCTATGCATTTTGGACAGATAAAAATGATCAATAGAGTAATTCATCAGTCTGTTTTAAATAAAAAATATTTAGTTGTTCACGGTGATGCTTGGGATGGTGTTATGAGATATGCCAAATGGTTGTCGAAGTTAGGCGCAATAGCCTATGAAATGCTATTGAAATTAAATGTAGTGATTAACTTTTTTAGACGTCTAAGAGGTAAAGGCCAGTGGTCTTTAGCAAAGTTTCTTAAATATAAGGTAAAAAATGCAGTTAAATATATGGGAGAATACGAAAAAACAATTGCAGAATATGGAAAG
>CACASS010000001.1 GCA_902535275.1 uncultured Pelagibacteraceae bacterium | reverse complement strand
GAATTACATACTGACAATCTTGAAAGACACATGACACCAAGACCTAAAGTTTCATTTCCAGTAGAAAATGCAATTTTATCTCATGATAGAGAATTAGCATCTGTTGGAATAACTACAGTTTTTGATGCATTAAGAGTTGGTTCTATTGAAAAAACAGGAAAATATAAAAAATATGCAAAAAACTGTTCGGATATAATTTCAAGTTTTAAAAAAGATAATATTCTCAAGATTGATCACAAAATACATTTAAGAGCTGAAACTTGTTCGGAGAATTTGATTGATGAATTAGACGAATACAATGAAACTCACGATGTAAAACTGATTAGTATAATGGATCATACACCAGGTCAGAGGCAATTTAGAGTTATAGATAAGTACAAAGAATATCTTTCAATTAAACACGGTATGACAGAAAATGAAATGGAAATTCATTTTGATCACTTAAAAAATCTTCAAAAAAAAAATAGCAAGAAACACATAGATAAAATTTTAGAATTTAAATCATCATATGATTGTATTTTGGCTAGTCACGACGATACCACAGAAAATGATGTTCATAATTCAAATAAATATGGAGTAAAATTGGCTGAATTTCCAACAACATTAGAAGCAGCCAAAACTTCTAAAGATTACAATATTAAAGTTATGATGGGATCTCCTAATTTACTTAGAGGAGGTTCACACTCTGGCAATATATCTGCAAAAGAACTCTTAGAAAATGATTGTTTAGATATCTTAAGCTCAGATTATATTCCATCATCATTAATTATATCTGTTGTCAAATGGGGTTTAGAAATTGATAATCTTCCAAAAGCATTTGCAGCAGCTAGTCACGCTCCATCTATAGCTACAAATTTAAATGACAGGGGTTCCATTGACAATAATAAGAGAGCAGATTTAATAAGGTTTAAAATTTATCAAAATTTACCAGTTGTAAAAAATGTTTGGTCAAACGGAATCCAAGTAAGTTAAAATAACCCAGTTGTATAAGAATACTTAATTATACCTGCAATCATTATCGGGATTTGTAGTGAAAAATTTGTTAATAAAGGTTTATCCTTTGTAATGGTACCAACAATAGTCCAACCGATTATACCTAAACTGTGAGGTATCATGCTATAAGGATAGTAATCTAAATAAAAAGTTAATATTCCTAAAAGTGTCAAAACTGTGCTTGTCCATTTTAATATTCTGATATTTGCAGTCATTTTCTCTCCTTTTTTTTTAAATTTATTATCATTTTAAATTATGATAATATTATATTAAAGATTTGTTAAAATTAGTTTTTATTAATGCTTAATTAAATTATTAATAAAATTTATTAATTTTAAATTATTTATTTAATGCATCTTCAAGATAATCTAATCTATCTTGACCCCAAAAAATCTCATTATTTAAGACATAAGAAGGAGCGCCAAATACATCATTATCAACTGCATCTTTAGAATTTTTCTGATATTCCAAGTTCACGTTCTCAGATAAAGCTAATTTCTTCATTTCTTCAAAGTTTAAATTTAATTTTTCACAAATTTCTTGAAGTGTATTGTGATCAGAAAGATCTTTATCCATAGACCATAAATATTTTAAACATTCATTTCCAAAATGAAGTTTATTACCCAATTTATTTGAAGCTATTACAAATTTTGCTGGTAAGTGTGGGTCTTTAGGTGGAAAAAACTTTGGCTTTTTAATAATCGGCAAACCCAGTTTATTTGAAATTCTCTCCAGTTCTACAAGTCTATATTTTTGTCTTGCAGGATGTCTTTTAGGAACTGGCAACCCACCAGTATTTGGAAAAATTTCACCAACTAAATCAAGTGGTTTTTCTATAACCTCTAAATTATATTTGCTTACTATTTTTGTAAATCTATCAGCTCCTAAATAACTAAACGGAGATAGGACACTAAAATAATATTCAATTTTCATTTTTTTAAACGCATTTCTTGCACAGACCAAAAAATTCTAAATTGTATTTATTATATTTCATTCCTTTATTATCTTTAAAATCTCTTAGATGTTCTGATAATTTATGATCATGAATTTCAGTTACATCTTCACAACTTTCACAAATTGAAAAAATAGTAGCATTAGCAATTTGACATTTTGAATTTTTACAAGCAATGAAAGCGTTTCTACTTTCTATTTTATGAATTTTTCCAATTTTCACTAGTTTGTTTAAGGCTCTATAAACTTGCAAAGGAGCATTAATACCTTTTTTTTTAACATCAAATAAAATTGAGTATGCTTTTAATGGTTGATCAGATTTTTCAATTAAATCTAAAATTATTTTTTGGTTTTTAGTTAATGTTTCTTGTTTTTGCATTAAATTATTTTTTTATAATATTCCATTAATTTTTCAATTGTATCGTTTGCTTAACTTTAAGTAATGAAAAAATAAACAACGCTAGAGCTGCAGCAATTATGGATGGACCTGATGGAGTGTTAAATTCTAAAGATGAGAATAATCCTATAAACACTGATAACAATCCTCCTATTATTGCAAAAATCACCATCTTTTTCGGGTTATCTGAAAGATTTCTAGCCATAGCAGTTGGTATAATTAACATTCCTGTAATTAATAGCACTCCAACTAATTTGATAGATATGGCAATTATTGCGGCCAATAAGACTGTAAAGACTGCTTTTGCTCTATCAGGGTTTAGACCTTCTGCCTGTGCTAATTCATAATTTACAGTTGAGGCGAACAATGGTTTCCATATTAATCTTAAAACAAATAAAATTAAGGCTCCACCAACCCATATTGTTATCAAATCTTTTTTATTAACTGCTAATATATCCCCAAACAACAATCCCATAATATCAAATCTAATAAAGGTTAAAAATCCAATCACCACTAATCCAACTGCTAATGACGAGTGGGCCAAAAGCCCTAACAATGCATCACTTGGAAGATTAGTTTTTTTTTGTAGTTGTATTAAAATTAATGCAATTGCTGACGAAATTAAAAATATTGAAACAGCAATATTAAATTCTAATGAATATGCAATTGTTACACCTAGTAATGCGGAGTGGGCGAGTGTATCTCCAAAATAAGACAATCTCCTCCACACAACAAAACAACCAAGTGGTCCCGCAACAAAAGCAATACCAATACCTGCAACCAACGCTCTTATAAAAAAATCGTCAAACATATCAATTTTTTTTTATATCCCCATCATTAGCATGAACATGATCGTGCTTATGTTCATAAATTGAAAGAGTTTGAGAGGCTTGTTCGCCAAACAATGCTTTGTATTCACTATTTTTTGCAACTTCTTTAGGTGAACCTGAACAACAGACATGACCATTTAAACAAACAACATGATCGGTAGCGCTCATTACTGTATGTAAGTCATGGGATATTAATAAAATACCGCAATTTAATTTTTCTGAAATTTCTTTAATTAATTCATACAAGGCAATTTCTCCTGTAAAATCTACACCTTGAACTGGCTCATCAAGCACTAACAATTCAGGTTTTTTTGAAATAGCTCTGGCAAGTAACACTCTTTGAAATTCTCCACCTGATAAATTTCCCAAACTTTTATCTTTTAAATTAATTACTCCAGTTAATGAAAGTGCTTCATCAATTACGTCTTCTGTAAGATTATCTGTTAAAAGCATAAAATCTCTAACTCTTAGAGGAAGTGTCCAATCTATTGATATTTTTTGTGGAACATAACCTATATTATTTGTGAATTTTTCAACTTGACCCTCAATATTTTTAAATAAACCTAGAGCAATTTTAGCAGTTGTGCTTTTACCAGAACCATTAGGACCAATTAAGGTAACAATTTTACCTTTTTCGACTTGCAAAGAAACACCTTGAACAAGCCACTTTTGATTTTGTTGAAAACCAACATTGTTTAATTTTACTAAAATATTATTTCCCATGCTCATTTATTCACTTGACTTAAATATGTTATATTATTACACAGCGTTATATTATAACAATTAACAATAACCAAATATTATGAAAAATCTAAAAAAATCTTCAATAATCTTAACAATACTATCATTTTTAACTTTATTTACATCAGCAAATGCCGACATCAAAGTCGTTGCATCAATTAAGCCAATACACTCTTTAGCTAGCTATTTAATGGATGGTGTAGCTAAACCAGATTTAATAGTTGAAGGATACGCTTCACCACATGGATTTGCCATGAAACCCTCGCATGCAAAAATGTTACAAGATGCTGACATTGTTTTTTGGGTAGGTGAAGATTTAGAAAATTTTTTAGAAAAACCGTTAGACTCAATTGCTAATGAGGCAGAAAAAATTGAGTTATTAGAGATTAAAGGTTTAGTTAAATTAAAATTTAGAGAGAGAAATATTTTTGATGACCATGACGATCACGATGATCATGATGATCACGGACACAAGAAAAAAGACGATCACGATGATCATGACCATGCAAAAAAAGAAGATGGGCATAAAGAGGACGATCATGACGATCATGGACATAAGAAAAAGGATGACCACGATGATCATGACCATGCAAAAAAAGAAGATGGGCATGATGACCATGATGATCATGATGGACACGAAGGACACCACCACGGTGAATTTGATCCACATATTTGGTTAGACCCAATTAATGCAAAAGTTATTTTATTTGAAATGTCTAAGCACTTAATTGAAAATGACCCAACAAATGAAGCTGCTTATAGAGCAAATTTAAGTAAGGCTTATAAAGAAATTGATAAACTTACAAAAGATGTAACTGCAGAACTTAATGAAAGTACTGCCTCGATCGTTTTTCACGACGCTTACCAATACTTTGAGAAAAGATTTAATGTAAATATATTAGGAGCTTTCACAGTTAATACAGATGTATTACCTGGTGCGGAACAACTTTCAGAAATCAGAGAAGTAATTGAGCACGATAAAGTAGCTTGTGTATTTTCTGAGCCTCAATTTAATCCAGACATCATTAAAGCTGTTGCAAAAGATATGAATATTAAAACCGGTATTGTTGATCCGTTGGGTGCAACTTTAACTCCTGGAAAAGGTTTATATTTTGATTTAATAAAAAATATGTCAAAATCCTTTAAAGGATGTTAATTTAATTAATGGAAGAAACTAACAAACAAGTTCCTGTTACTGTTTTAACAGGCTTTTTAGGTGCTGGAAAAACTACTCTTTTAAATAGAATATTAACTGAGCAGCATGGCAAAAAATATGCTGTAATAGTTAATGAATTTGGTGAGCAGGGCATTGATAACGATTTAGTTGTTGATGCTGATGAAGAGGTGTTTGAAATGAACAACGGTTGCATTTGTTGTACTGTAAGAGGAGACCTAATCAGGATTTTAAGTGGTCTTATGAAACGAGCGGATAAGCTTGATGCAATCATAGTAGAAACAACAGGATTAGCTGATCCAGCTCCTGTTGCACAAACTTTTTTTGTAGATCAAGATGTTGCTGATCGTACAAAGTTAGATGCAATTGTTACAGTTGCTGATGCTGTTCATTTAAGTACACAATTAACAGATCATCACGAAGCAGAGGAGCAAATTGCCTTTGCAGACGTTGTATTATTAAACAAAATAGATCTTGTTGATGAGAGTGGATTAGAAGTTGTTAAAGAAAGAATTAAAAAAATTAATCCTTTCGCAAAAATTATAAATACAACCAAATGTGGAGTATCTTTAAATGAGATTTTAAATCTTGATGCATTTAGTTTAAAACGTGTTTTAGATGTTGAGCCTGATTTTCTAACATCAGATCATGACCATGAGCATGATGATGATGTAACTAGCTTATCATTTGTCTCTGATACCCCTTTAGACATGGAAAAGTTTCAAGATTGGTTTAGTAAACTATTACAAACCAAAGGTCAGGATATTTTAAGAACCAAAGGTATACTTGACTTTACAGGAGAAAGTGATCGATATGTATTTCAAGGTGTACATATGCTTATGGATGCCTCACCAATGGGTAAATGGCCTGAGGGAAAAGAACGAAGTTCTCGACTAGTCTTCATTGGTCGAAACCTAGAAAGTATGAATTTAAAAGAAGGATTTGAAAACTGTAAATCGGCATGAAGGCTGATACAAGTCAATTCCCAGAATTAGATAAGACTAAATTTGAACAAAGAGGAACAGAGTTTAAACTTGGAATTCCTGTAACTAATGCGGTTACAGTTGGTAACTCAATAGCAGTTGGATTTGGTGATGGCACAGTAAGAATTTTTACATCTGGCAAAAGTTCTGAACCAATAAAAGCTCACAAAGGCATTGTACTCTGCATGTCTAAAGATGGTGATAATATTTTAACTGGTGGAGATGATGGTCGATTTTTAAAAATTTCCCTTGATGGAAAGATTAGTGAGATTGGTAACTTTGGTACGCGTTGGGTAGATCATGTTACAGCAAATAATGGAAGTCTAGTTTGTTCATCTGGAAATATTGTTTATCTTTGGTCACTAAATCATAAACAGCCAAAATTATTTGAGCATAATAGTACTATTGGAGGTATAGCATTTGACACCAAAGGCAGAAGATTGGCAGTTTCTCGTTACGGAGGAGTAACTCTTTGGAAAAAAGATTATAGCAACAAATGGAATTCATCAGAATTAAACTGGAAGGGTTCTCATAACAAAGTAATTTTTAGTCCTGATGGTAAATACCTGGTTACATCAATGCAGGAAAACCAACTACATTTTTGGCGATTAAAAGACAAAATTGACTCAGCAATGTCTGGATATGGTGCAAAAATTAAAAGTTTTGCTTTCGTAGATGACTCAAAATATTTAGCAACATCTGGAGCTAAAGAAGCAGTATGTTGGCCATTCGATGGAGATGGACCAGTAGGTCGAGAACCCATTTGTCTTCCTTATGTAGGAAATAAATTAGTTACATTTGTTGAACCATTCCCAAATGAAAATGCAATTTTAACTGGGTTAAGTGACGGGTCAGTTTTTTTGTCAGAAATCGAAAAAGCAAGCAATACAATTATTATTCGAAGCTTTACAGAATTTGAAGTATCTGCAATTGCAGTAACCAAAGATTGCTCACACCTATTAATTGGTGACATGGGAGGAAATATTTTATGGACATCAATCTGGGATAAGGAAAAAAAATAATCTATGTTTAATAAAAAAAAACCTAATGCTGAAACTATTAGAAATTTAAAACTTGTATTTTCAAAAAAACATCAAATTCCAGAAAAATCTATTTTAAGCATGGCTGAGTTAAGTTGTCATGAACCTAATTGCCCTCCTATAGAGACAATAATAACCGAGAGAGCAGAGGATGGGAAAGTAAGGAACTGGCGTATAGCAAAGCCCATTTATGAAATTCAAGAAATTGATATTGATAATTTAAACGAAGAACATAATCACAAACATTAAACTAATCTATTAAGTTTACTTAAACTCTTTATTGTCCGCTTTAACGCTTTCTTTAAATCTATCTAAGAAATCAGGGATAGCACTTTTTACTCTATGCCAAGTTGGTATAAAAGGTGTATCCATTGGATTTTCAAAAAATGACTCTCCAGCTTTCATTATATTTAAAGCAAATAACTCAACCGTTTTTTCCTCATTGTGAGAGTCAAACTTAAGACCATTCATTTGAGCATCACTTCTATAAATATCAATTAAATCTAAAGCTGATCTATAATAAGTTGCTTTAATTGATCTAAAAGTTTCTTTGCTAAAAGAATAGCCTTGTGTTGCTAGTTTTCTTACCAATGTTTTGATTATATCAATAGACATTTTAGATAACCCTTTTGAACTATCCTTAATAGATAATATCTGATGTTTATGATCGTAGTTATCAGCTAATTCTACTTGGCATATGTTGTTAGATGAATAATTTCTCTGCATTTCAGATAAAATAGCAATTTCAATTCCCCAATCTGATGAAATTCTAAGTTCTGGAAGAATATTTCTTCTAAATGAAAATTCTCCAGCTAATGGGTATTTAAATGACTTCATAAAGTCTATGTAATCACTTTTGCCTATTGTTTTTTCCATTGCTGTGAGTAGTGGGTTAACAAGCAATCTAGCTACTCTTCCATGCATTTTATTATCAGCGATTCTTGGATAATAACCTTTGCAAAATTCATAATTAAATAATGGGTTTTCTACAGGATAAAAAAGTTTTGCTAACAATCTTCTATCATATGTTTTGATATCACAATCATGAAGAGCAACTGATCTAGCTTCATCCCTAGCTATTGCCATACCAATACAATACCAAACATTTCTCCCTTTACCCATTTGTTTTGGCGCAAGATCTATGCTTTTTAATTCCTTATCTAATTTTTTTAATTTAGGACCATCATTCCATAAAATAGAAAATGGAGTTTTTAACTTTTTAAAAAATTTCCATGCCTTTTTAGCTTGTGCTTTATTCGCTTGATCTAAGCCAATTATCACATGATTAAGATATTTAGTTTTGCTTATTTCATTCACAATGTTTGGTAATGCGTCTCCTTCAAGTTCCGAATAAAGACAAGGTAAAATTAATTCTAACTTTCTTTCTTTAGAAAATTTTAATAAGTCTTTTTCTATTTGCTCAGTACTTCGTATCGAAAAATCGTGAAGATTTGCTACTATTCCGTTTTGAGAAAAATCACCCATATTTATAAATTAATTTATTTATTTATTTTATCCATTGCCTTTTTGACCACCTCAATCCATCCTTCTGGAGCCTTTTTATTAGTATAGATTTTATTTTTGTTATTAATTTTGATGGATCTATTTGAAACAATACAGGGATATTTCACGACTTTTAACATACTTAAATCATTCTGATTATCACCAACAGCAATGGTTGTAATCTTATTTTTATTAACTGATTTTATAAAATTTAATGTTTTTTTAATTGCCATGCCTTTAGTTACATTATCGCCTAAATTCATCACTCTGCCTCCTTGTTGAATAGCTAAACCTACCTTGTAAGTTTTTTTAAATAATAATTTTTTTAGTTTATTATCTCCTTTAAAAATAAAAGGATAAGTATATTTTCGTTTTGAACTAGCGACTAAATCTTTTCCTTTTAAACCTAAAATTTTAGATTTATTTTTATTGTCCATTTTATATAAAAAATCACATTTTATTAAAATCTCTTTACTCATATTTTTTAAAAAAATTTTCAAAATTGTATTTCTATCACGCGCTATTGTTATTTTTTTAGGAAGCTTTCTTTCGATCGTATTTAGATTATGAATTTCAGAACCATTTTCGCTAATAAAAGGAAGCTTGATTTTTAATTTCTTAATAAAATTTCTTATCTCTAACTCTGTTTTACTTGAATTAGGAATTATAAAATTACTATCTTTAATAATTTTTTTAATAAGTGATTTAGCTTTTTCGAATTTGAAATTTTTAGTATTTAATAAAGATCCGTCTAGATCTGTAAAAATTATTATGTTATTTTTCATCAAAATGAATTTAGGCTGATTAATTTTTAATAATATGAATATTATTATGTTTCAACAATAAGTGTATCCTTAGAACCACCACCTTGAGAGCTATTTACAATAGTACTGCCTTTTCTTAAAGCTACTCTAGTTAGTCCACCAGTGCTTACGTATGTAGTTTTTCCACTTAAAACAAAAGGTCTTAAATCAAGGTGCCTAGGTTCTATATCATCTTCAGTGATTGTTGGAGCTGTTGAAAGAGTTTCTAATGGTTGAGCAATATACTCTCTTGGATTTTTCTTTATTTTGGCAATTACTTCCTCTCGTTCTTTTTTTGGAGCTTTTGGACCAATCATAATTCCATAACCACCCGATGCATTTGCAGGCTTTACAACTAATTTACCAATATTTTCGATTACATAATCTCTTTCAGATTTGTTATGACAGAGGTATGTTTCTACTTGATTTAAAATAGGTTGTTCTCCCAAATAATAAACTATCATTTTATTTACGTAAGAATAAACAACTTTGTCATCAGCTACACCTGTTCCAATCGCATTAATAATACCAACATTTCCTTTTCTCCAACTTTTAAAAAGTCCAGGAACACCAATTAATGATCCTTTAAAAAAAACTTTTGGATCTAAAAAATTATCATCTAATCGCCTATAAATACAATCAACCTTCAGGGGTCCCTTGACTGTCTTCATATAGACAATATCATTTTCAACAAACAAATCTTTTCCCTCCACTAAAGCTATACCCATTTGCTCTGCTAAAAATGAATGTTCAAAGTAAGCTGAATTATAAATACCAGGTGTTAATACAACCATATGAGGATTTGATGTTTTTTTAGGAATACATTCAACCATGCAATTAAATAATTTGTTTGTGTATTGATGGATAGAAGCAACTTTATACCTTGTAAATAATTCCGGAAAAACATCTCTCATTACCATTCTATTCTCAAGCATGTAAGAAACACCTGATGGAACTCTTAAATTATCTTCTAAAACTAAATAATCACCACTAGTATTTCTTATTAAATCAACTCCTGAAATATTTGACCAGGCTTTATGTTTGGGTGAAAACCCATCACATTCTTTTACATAGAATGGAGATTTAAAAATTATTTCTTTTGGTACTACATTATCTTTAAAAATTTTCTTTTGATTATAAACATCATCAATAAATAGGTTTAAAGCTCTCACTCTTTGCTGCAAGCCTTTTGAAACTTTGTTCCATTGTTTTTTTGGTATTATTCTAGGAATTATATCCAATGGCCATTTTTTTTCTTCCGCACGATTGTTAGCAGCATAAACTCTAAAATTTATTCCTCTTGCACTAATTGTACTTTGGCAGTTCTTTTCTATTTCCTGAAGTTTTTTCTTACCGTATCTTTCTAGGATACCTGAAATTATAGTTGCATGTTTTCTTAGCTTATTATCTTTTGTAAAATAACCATCATAAGCATTTTTAGCATTATAGTTTTTCCATAGTTTAGAGACCATAACGAGATAATGTTTAATAATTGGATGGAATAAGCAAATGCATAATAGATATAGCAGTTATGCTTTTAATAGATTATTAATTAATGTTATAATTCAATAGTAAATTATTCAAATGACTTATTGTATTGGCATTAAAGCACAAGATGGATTGGTTTTTGCGTCAGACTCGAGAACGAATGCTGGTTTAGATAACGTAAATATTTATTCAAAAATGTTCACGTACGATGTAGGCGACAGAACAATTATTATTGTTACTTCAGGTAATTTAGGAACTTCTCAGGCAGTTTATAAATCAATTCAAAATGATTTAAAGAATTCCACTGGAATAATGAATTTAAATACTTGTGAAAATTTTGATCAGATTGCTTCATATATTGGTTCATTAAATATTGAACATTCAGCACCTAAAGGTATTAACACAGACACAGTATTATTGGGATCTACTTTTGTTATTGGTGGTCAGATTAAGGGACAACCAATGGAATTATACTTAGTTTATCCTCAAGGAAATTATATAAGACCCGCTGATAGCAAGCCATATCTAGTTATTGGCGAAGTTAAATACGGGAAACCAATTTTAGATAGAGTTATTAAACCCGAAGTCACAGTTGGTGATGCATCAAGATGTGCTTTAATATCAATGGACTCAACATTAAAAAGTGACTTAACAGTTGGTCCACCAATTGATTTTACGGTTTATAGAAAAGACCAATATAAAATTGCATCACAAAAGTGCTTAAATCTTACTGATGATGAGTATTCAAAAGTCTGTAATCAATGGTCAAATGGTATTTTTAAAATCTTTGATTCTTTTCCACGTTTTGAGTGGGAAGATAAAAATAAATAAATATTCTATTTGAAATAAATCTTAAATAATATCTAATAGATGTGTGAGCAATATATCTTTAGAGCTAGATGAAATTTATAATTTAGCAAAAAATACTTTTTTAAATAGTGGTTGTGATGATGAAACAGCAACTATAATGGCAGACTTAGTTACTAAAGCTGAGACGGATGGATCCTTATCGCATGGTTTATTCAGAGTGCCAGCTTATGTAGTAGGATTAAAAAGTGGAAAAATTAATGGTAAAGGCAAGCCGGATATAAAAAAAATATCAGCATCAGTTATTAAAGCTAATGGTAATAACTGTTTAGCTCCTGTTGTTTTAAAAAAAAGTATTCCAGAACTAATTAAACTTGCTAAAGAAAATGGTGTTGCGATTTTAGCTATAACTAATTCTCATCATATGGCAGCTATGTGGCCTGAAACTGAAATGATTGCAGAACAAGGTTTGGTCGCTTTTGCATGCACATCTTACAAACCTGCTGTAGCACCTGCTGGAGCAATTAAGCCTTTGTTTGGAACAAATCCAATATCATTTGCTTGGCCAAGAAAAAACAAACCTCCAGTCGTTTATGATATGGCAACAGCATCAATGGCTATGGGCGAAGTTCAAGTTGCTAAAAGAGAAGGTCATAAAGTTCCATTAGGAACAGGACTTACAAAAGAGGGAAAAGATACAACTGATCCTGCTGAGATTGCAGATGGGGGTGTTTTATTGCCTTTCGGTGGCTATAAAGGCTCAGGGATTGCGATGATGGTCGAATTGCTTGCAGGTGCCTTAGTAGGAGATAATTTCAGTTATGAGACAGCTGAGAAGGATAATAATGATGGAGGTCCTCCAAGTGGTGGAGAGTTCATTTTAGCCATATCTCCAGATAAATTATCAAAAAATAATTGGGATGAACATTCATCAAAATTTTTTGAAAAAATGAAATCAATGGGTGATGTCAGATTACCTGGTGAGAGAAGACATAAAAATAGGTTAGATAAAGGGCCTAGACATATTAATGAGGATCTAGTCAATAAAATCAAATCTTTAAGCTAATTCTAATTCGATCGGTGTATGATCAGATGGTTTTTCTCTACCTCTTGGATATTTATTAACTTTAACATCTTTAATACTATTCAACAAAGTGTTAGTCACTAAAAAGTGATCAATCCTCATTCCATTATTTTTTTGCCAAGCACCACTTGTATAATCCCAAAAAGTATATTCCTCTTTATCTGGATAAATATATCTAAATGCATCGTGAAATCCTAAATTAAACATTTCTCTTAATTTTTTTCTAATCTCAATTCTAAAAAGAGCATCATTTTCATATCCTTTAGGGTCGTGAACATCTTCAGCAGAAGGTATTATGTTAAAGTCACCCGCAATAATTATATTATCATAACTTTTTAAAAGTGTTTTAATTTTTTTAATTAAACTATTTAGCCAATATAATTTATAATCATATTTTTCTGTATCTACTGGGTTACCATTTGGCGTATAGATATTTATAATTTTAATAGTTTTAGATTTATACTTTGTATCTGCTGTAATTATTCTCGATTGTTTGTTTTTATCTTTAAAAATATCTTTTTCGATTTTATCTAATTTTTTTTTGGAAAGTATTGCAACACCGTTGTAACTTTTTTGTCCAAATACATAACTTTCATATTTTAATTTTTTAATATCATCAAACGGATAAGTTTCCTCTTGAGTTTTTATTTCTTGGGTTAACACGATATCAGGATTGAACTTTTTTAAGTATTCTTGAACGTTTAATATTCTTGCCCTAATAGAATTTACATTCCATGAGCTAATGATCATTAAAGAGAAAATGAAACACCACAACCGCAAGATGATTTGCTTTGTGGGTTACTAATTTTAAATTGGTCTCCGATTAATTCTTTTACGAAATCAACCTCTGATCCTTTCAAGAGATCAGCTGAAGTTTTATCAATTAAAATATTATCTTGTCTTAAATCGTCGTCTTGAGGTGTTTTATCAAATGAGAAATCATACTGAAACCCTGAGCATCCACCACCTTTGATAGCGATTCTAAAAAAAGAACCTTCATCCTTCGTTGATAAAAGGTTATTGATTTGTTTTAACGCATTATCTGTAAATTTAATTTCTTTAATCATTATTTATCGCTGTTATTACTAATATAATTAATATTTGCCATTTTTAAAGAATGAATAATTACTCAAAATTAGGTTTTTTTACATCAAAAGGTCGTTTAGTTTTTGAGCCAAATAGCATCTTTAGAACGCCATTTCAAAGAGATCGGGATAGAATTATTCATTCCGCATCTTTTAGAAGATTAAAGCACAAAACCCAAGTTTTTGTTAATACAGAAGGTGACCATTATAGAACGAGAATAACTCATTCATTAGAAGTTGCTCAAATTGCAAGATCAATATCTAGATATTTGAATTTAAATGATGATTTAGTTGAAACACTAAGTCTAGCCCATGATATGGGACATACTCCATTTGGACATGCTGGTGAAGAAGCCTTGAATGAATCAATGACCATGCATGGTGGTTTTGATCATAATCTTCAAACCTTAAGAATAGTTATGTTCATAGAAAATAAATATTTAAAATTTAAGGGTTTAAATTTAACAATTGAAACACTGGATGGTCTTTTAAAACATAACGGACCAATAAGTAATATTGATAAAATAAATAGAATAATTGGAGCCAAAAAATTTAAACAAAAAATTAATTTTAAAAACAATTCTTCTCTTGAGGCACAGATTGCAGCTATATCTGATGACATAGCCTATAATAATCATGATATACAAGATGGAATTAAGGCTAAATTATTTTCACTAAATCAATTATGTGAAATTAATTTTTTTAAACAAATTTATGAATCCTATAAAACAAAAATTAATCGTTCAAATAAAGATATAATAGTTTATCAAATTATAAGAGACTCTATAAATTTAATGGTGCAAGATGTAATTAAAAATAGTATTAAAAATTTAAAGAAAAATAAGATCAATACTAAAAGAGACGTTCAAATGTACAAAGATAAAATAATTAATTTCTCTAGTAAATTTTTATCAATAGAAAAAGAGGTTAAAAATTTTTTAAAAATAAATATGTATAATAATAAGACTGTACAATTGAAAAATAATCGTGGAAAAAAAATAGTAGAAAATTTATTTAAAATAATAGAAAAGAAACCGAAAAAGTTTATTATTAATAAATTTATAGATAAAAATAAATATAGAGCAATTTCTGATTATATATCAGGAATGACTGACAGATACGCAATACAATTATATAAGTCATACAAATGAATATATTTGAAAATTATTTATTAAAGATAGAAAAAATTATTAAATCTGCCCACAAAGATAATTTGTTAGAGTTGCCAGATAATTTATCAGGTATCAATGTTGATATACCACCTGCAAAATTTACTGGAGATATTTCCACAAATGTTGCAATGGTTTTATCCAAAATTAATAAAAAAACTCCGCTAGAACTTGCTAAGCAGATAGCTGACTTAATAAAAGATAGTGATAACAATATTGATGAAATTAGCATCGAAAAACCAGGTTTTATTAATCTAAAATTTAAAAATGAATTTTGGAATGGCTTTATACTAGATGTCTTAAATAATTCATCATATGGAAGTAGCACTAGTGGAAAAAAAAATACTTATTTAGTAGAATTTGTATCTGCAAATCCAACTGGACCTTTACACGTAGGCCATTCAAGAGGTGCCATACTTGGAGATGTAATATCTAATCTTTTATCCTTCAACGGTCATAAAGTTACCAAAGAATATTATGTTAATGATTATGGAAATCAAATCTCTCATTTTACAAAATCTGTTTATTTAAGAATAAAAGAAATTCTTTATGATGAAACTTTTCCGATAGACGATAAGGAATTATATCCTGGAGACTATCTTATAGATATAGCAAAAAAAATAATTTCAAAAAATAAAGATTTAGATTTCAAAAACTTTGAATCAGTTTCAGAAAAACTAAAAAAACTTTCAATACAAGAATCTTTAAAATTAATAAAAATAAATTTAGAAAATCTTGGTATAAAGCATGACAATTTTGCAAGTGAAACTGATGTAATAAATAATAATGAAGTTGATGAAGTAATAAAAAATTTAAAAGAAAAAAAATATATTTATGAAGGAAAAATTAAAGCACCTGAGGGAGAAAGTAATGAAAACTGGGTAGAAAGAGAGCAATTATTGTTTAAATCTACAGACTTTGGCGATGATAAAGATAGGGCTCTACAAAAAGAAGATAAATCGTGGACATACTTTGCAAGTGATGTTGCATATCATAATACAAAATTAAAAAGAAATTTTAATATTCTTATAAATATTCTTGGCGCTGATCACGCTGGTTATATTAAAAGAATTACTTCAGTGGTTGAGGCATTATCAGGTGAGAAAAATAAATTAATTTGCAAAGTAAGTCAGTTAGTAAAACTCATTAAGGATAAAAAACCTTTTAAAATGTCAAAAAGAAAAGGAGATTATATCACTATAGAGGATCTTATTAATGAAGTTGGTAAGGATGCAACAAGGTTTATTATGTTAAGCAGAAGTAGTGATGCAGAAATTGATTTTGATTTTGACAAAGTAAAAGAAAAATCGAAAGAAAACCCAATTTATTATGTTCAGTATGCATATGCTAGAATTTCGTCAGTTTTTAGAAATACCCAAAATGATATAAATAATAATCTTGAGACAAAGAATTCAGATTTTAATTTTGGCAATGAAGAAATAAAATTATTCAAAAAAATTAGTGAATGGCCTAAATGTGTTGAAGTATCCTCAGAAAAATTAGAACCACATAGAATTTCAGTTTATCTTTATGAATTAGCTTCTGAATTTCACTCTTATTGGAATATGGGCAAGGAAGATCTTTCTAAAAGATTTATCGAGGAAGATAATACAATTAAAATGGAAAAACTAGTTTTCCTTAAATCTATAGCCAATACTTTGAAAACAGGTATGAATATTTTGGGTGTAGATACACCTGAAAAAATGTAATGATTAAAGAACTAAAGTATCTTTTTTTTCTTATTATAATTTTCTTCTTTATTTTTTTTACTGCCAGATACTATTTCTCTGATGAAAATATTAAGAATTCTTATAGATCACTTTCATCAATTGACGAAAAAATTAACAATATTGAAAAAGATCTTATATTATTAGAAAATGATACAGAAAATATTATTGAATATGTAGAATTTAAAAATAATAAGAAAAAAAATAAATATTCTTTTTGGGAACTTCTTTATAATGACAAATAAATCCCATAGATCTTTTATATGTGGAATAAAAGGTAAATATCTTACCAAAAATGAAATTAGTTTTTTAAAAAAATATAAACCATGGGGAATTATTTTATTTTCTAGAAATATAAATTCTATAAATCAAACTAAAGAATTAACAAATTCTATTAAAAAAATTTTTAAAAATAAAAATTATCCTATTATGATAGATGAAGAGGGTGGCAGAGTTAGTAGGTTAAGGAAATTTATTGATAATTCTATTTTCTCAGCTGAATATTTCGGCAATCTATTTAAAAAAGATAAAAAAAAATTTAATATTTATTATAATGTTTATGTTAAACAAATTACATATCTATTAAAATTACTAGGTATAAATATTAATACGGTTCCAGTTCTAGACCTTAAAAGAAAAAATTTTCATAAGATTGTTGATGACAGGTCATTTTCAAGTAACAAAAAAATAGTATCAGCAATGGGAGATATTTGTATCAATCATTTTCATAAAAATGGTGTTGCAACAGTAATGAAGCATATTCCAGGACATGGTCTAGCTAAAGTCGATAGTCATAAAAATCTTCCTAAAATTAATAAAAATATGGATTATTTAGTTAAAAATGATTTTTATACTTTTAAAAATAAGAAATCATTAATTGCAATGACAGGACATTTACTATTTCAAAAAATTGATTCTCGAAATAATGTTACTCATTCAAAAAAAATCATTAGTTTAATAAGAAATAAAATAAAATTTCAAAATCTAATTTTAACAGACGATCTTTCAATGAAAGCTTTAAAAGATAAACTTGATGTTAGAGTAAAAAAATCTTTTTTAGCTGGATGTAACTTAGCCCTTCACTGCAATGGAAATTTGAGCGAAATGGTCACTGTTGCTGAAAATTCACCAAAATTAGATAAATTTGTAACGAAAAAAACATCACAATTAATAAAAATTATAGGTTAGAGTGATTTTTGATGTCCGATGATTCTTTAGATTTTAATGTAAATTTAAATAATTTCAGTGGTTCTCTCGAGATATTACTTGATCTTGCTAAATCACAAAAAGTAGATTTAGAAAAAATTTCTATTACAAAACTTGCTGATCAATTTCATCAATATTTAACAGAGAAAGAAAATTTAAATTTAGAAATAGCTTCTGAGTATTTGTTAATGGCAACTTGGCTTACTTATTTGAAATCAAAATTATTACTTCCTGAGACTGATGAGGAGGAGTTTAAAGCTTTTGAAGTTGCTGAGAAACTCAAATTACAATTAAAAAAATTAGAGTTAATTAGATTATTATCGTCTCAAATGTTAGATAGAAAAAGACTAGGTAGAGATGTTTTTATGCGTGGTTCTAAAAGTGGTGTAAAATCGATTTATGATAAAAAAGTTTCTTTAAGATTATTTGAATTATTAAAAGCTTATTCAGGTATAGTCATGACTAAAGATTTTCATACTATGAACATACCCAAACTTCCTGTTTTCACTACTGAGGATGCTATTAAAAGAATAAAGGAGTTTTTTGGCAAGCTTAATGATTGGAAAAATTTGTCTGAGTTAGTTCCGTCTGGATTTAATAAATCTCCTAATTTAAAGAAAACAGGCAAAGCTGGAATTTTTGCTGGCTCTTTAGAATTGGTAAAAGAGGGAAATATATCTTTAAAACAAAAAGAATTATTCGATGATATCTATATTAAGGAAAATTAATGAACAAAATTAAAAAAAATAATATTGTAAGTTTTCCAACTAAACTAACCGATGTAGAAAGAGAGATTGAGGCTATTATCTTTGCTGCCGCAGAACCTTTATCAGTAGAAACGATTGAGTCAAAATTATCAAAACCAACTGACATTCAACAATCATTAGAAAACCTAAAAGATTTTTACTCCAAAAGAGGCATTAATCTAATTTGTATTTCAAATAAATGGTCTTTTAGAACTGCAGTGAATTTATCTTCTTTAATGTCAGAACAAAAAACTGTTGAAAAAAAATTGTCTAGAGCTGCAATTGAAACTCTTGCTATTATTGTTTATCACCAACCTGTGACAAGGTCCGAAATTGAAGAGATTAGAGGTGTAGCTTTTGGAACTAATACTTTAGAAATTTTAATGGAGTTAAATTGGGTTAAACACGAAGGTAGAAAAAATGTTCCTGGTAAACCAATACAATATGGAACCACAGATGAATTTTTAAGTCATTTTAATCTGCAAAAACTGTCAGATTTACCAACCGTGAATGAATTAGGTTCAGCAGGCTTAATTGATACATCAAGTGTAGACTCATCAATATTTGGAACAGGCAAATTTTTTAAAGAAAAACAAGTCGATAAGAAGGAAAATATTTATTCCGATATTGATGAAATGTTAAGCAGTACCCTCAAATCTGACGAAACCTAAAAAATCACTTTTAATAAATCAATAATAAGGTTATAAATAATTTATGAGTATAGGATTTTGGCAAATAGCAATTGTAGTAATTTTAGTGGTATTACTTTTTGGTAGAGGAAAAATCTCTAGTTTAATGGGTGATGTTGCTAAAGGAATTAAAAGTTTTAAAAAAGGTATGGCTACAGATGTTACTGATGAAGACCAAACTAAAAATATTTCAGAGAATCAAGACTCTAATAAAAAAGAATAACAAATGCCGTCAATTGGCTGGCTAGAAATACTAATCATAGTCTCAATAGCAATTATTGTAGTAGGTCCTAAAGATTTTCCTTATATGTTAAAAAAAATTGGTTCATGGATTGGTTCGGCCAAAAGATACGTTCGTGATGTCCAGGGACAAGTAACTGATTTAACAAATGAAACTTTGAATGCTGATATAGATGATAAACCTAAATCAGAACATAAAGAGAAAAAAAAAGATGAGTAAAGATAAAGAGGGAAGTTTCATAAGTCATTTAACTGAATTAAGAAAAAGATTAATAAACTCATTTATATTTTTGGCTATTTTATTTGTAATTTGTTATTATTTTTCTGAGTACATTTATGGATTTTTAGTTGAACCATATGCGAATGCAGTTAAAGATGACGACACAAATAGAAGATTAATATTTACTGCTCTTCAAGAAACATTTCTAACATACTTAAAGGTTTCTTTTTTTGCAGCTTTCTTTATCACAAGCCCGTTTATACTCATCCAAGTTTGGAAATTTATAGCACCTGGACTTTATAATCATGAAAAGAAAGCTATAATGCCTTACTTAGTAGTAACTCCAATTCTATTCTTGCTTGGTGGGATGTTGGTTTATTATTTAATAATGCCATTAGCTATAAAGTTTTTTTTGTCCTTCGAGAGTTTAGGCACAGCCACTAATCTACCAATTCAATTAGAAGCTAAAGTAAATGAGTATTTATCATTGGTAATGAAGCTTATTTTTGCATTTGGTTTAAGTTTTCAATTACCAGTAGTATTAAGTTTATTAGCTAGAATTGGAGTTGTGAATTCAACATTTTTAAAAGAAAGAAGAAAATATGTTGTTGTAATAATATTCGCTGCAGCAGCTATATTAACGCCACCAGACCCAATCACACAAATTGGTTTAGGTATACCTTTATTAATTTTATATGAATTATCAATAATATCAGTAGGAATAATTGAAAAGAAAGCAGCAGAAAAAAATGCACAATATTAAAGATATAAGAAATGATTTCGAAAGCTTTAAGGAAAAACTTAAAAATCGAAATATTGATATAAGTCTTGATAACATATTAAGTTTAGATGAAGAAAATAGAAAGCTTATCCAAGAAAAAGAAAAGTTTGAAATGGAAAAAAAATCTATTTCAAAATCGAAAGACCAAAGTTTGTTCGAAAAATCAAAAGAGCTTTCTTTAAAAATTGAAGAAATTAATAAAAATCAAACAAAATTACAGAGTCAGATTACTGACATTTTATCTTCTATACCAAATATTCCATTAAGTGATATCCCAATAGGACAGGATGAAAATTCTAATAAAGAAATTGAGAAAAAGGGTGAAATAAAAGAATTTAATTTTAAACCTAAATCTCATTATGAGCTAGGAGATAAATTAAAAATGCTTGATTTTGACTTAGCAACAAAAACAACCGGTTCTAGATTTGTATTTGTTAAAAAAGAATTAGCTCAATTAGAAAGAGCAATATCAAATTTTATGATTGATACACATACTCAAAAAAATGGTTATACAGAAATATCGCCTCCATTAATTGCAACCGCTGAAACAATGTTTGGCACTGGACAATTGCCAAAATTTGAAAATGATCAATTTGAAATTAAACTAGATGAAGGAGAAGAGAGAAAGTTTTTAATACCAACAGCTGAAGTAATTTTGACAAATATTGTAAAAAATCGAATTTTGGAGAAGAAAGAATTACCTATTAGAGTAGTTGCATCAACACCATGTTTTAGAAAAGAGGCGGGTAGTTATGGTAAAGATACCAAAGGCATGATCAGGCAGCACCAATTTTATAAAGTGGAACTAGTAAGTATTGTCGAGAATGATAAATGTTCTGAAGAATTAGAGAGAATGTCTAACTCTGCCACAATGATACTGGATGCGTTAAAACTGCCCTATAGAAAAATTATTCTATGCACTGGTGATATGGGTTTTAGCGCAGAAAAAACTTATGACATTGAAGTTTGGCTTCCATCTGAAAATAAGTATAGAGAGATCTCAAGTTGTTCTTCTTGTGGTTCTTTCCAAGCAAGGAGAATGAAAGCTAGATATAAAGGACAAAACAATTCAAAAGAATTTGTTGGCACACTTAATGGCAGTGGACTAGCAGTTGGTAGAACTTTGATTGCTATCATGGAAAATTATCAAACGGAGAATGGATCTATTTTGATACCTGAAGTTCTTAAGCCATATATGCCAAATATAGATAAAATTTCTATCAATTAAGAGTTGAGTTTGAATAATAGATAGGATAAATAGCTTAAACTTATAGGATACGTTATGGATGCTGGAATTGGACAATTTATACCATTAATTTTAATTTTTGTTATTTTCTATTTTTTTCTTATTAGACCTCAACAGAAAAAAGTTAAAGATCACAAAGCTATGGTTGAAGCCCTCAAAAGAGGGGACAAAGTCATTACTTCTGGCGGAATAGTTGGTACTGTTGAAAGAATAATTGATAACGAAAAAGTTGAGGTTCAAATTTCTGATAATGTTAATGTCGAAGTTGTCAGAGCAACTGGAATTCAAGGTTTAGTAAGCTCTACAGAACCAAAAAAATAACATCATAAAAAAGTGTTATACTTTTCAAAATTACGAATAATTTCAGTAATTCTTTTTACTGTTATTTTTTCTTATTTCGCTTTTTCAAATTTTTTGAAGTTTGATGATAAATTTTTTTCAAAAAATATAAATTTAGGTCTAGACTTACAGGGTGGATCTTACTTACTTCTTGAAATAGATAATCGACCAGTAATTACTCAAAAACTACAGGCAAAAATAATTGAATTAAAAAGATATTTTAAAGAAAAGCAAATTACTCTTAAAAATTTTTCACTCAAAGGGGACACAATTTCATTTGAAACAACTGATAACGAAATTGAAAATGTTAAAAATATTTTGAATGATAAAGAAAGTGATGTTAATACTTATTATCCAACGTACAAATCTCATGAATTTGATGTTTCAGAAGATATAAATCTTTTTTCATTAAGTTATTCTAGATATGGATTGGTCTTATTAAAAAATTCCTCATTAGATCAGGCTATTGAAATTGTAAGAAGAAGAGTTGATGAAGTTGGAACAAATGAGCCTAATATCCTAAAAAGAGGTAATGATAGAATATTAGTTGAATTACCAGGTTTAGACAATCCAAATAGAATTAAATCTTTACTTGGAAAAACAGCAAATCTCACATTTCAATTTATTTCTCAAAATAATGAAGAATCTTTTGGAACTGAAAAATTATCCTTTGAGGATGGTTCTAGAGATGCAATTGTAAGTAAAAGAATAATTTTAAGTGGTGATAACTTGGTTGATGCAAAGCCAACAATGAATTCTCAAACAAATGAAACAGTAGTTTCGTTTAGCTTAGATAGAGTCGGTGCCAAAAAATTTGGTAAAGCTACTAGTACGGGGGTTGGAAAACAACTGGCAATAATTTTAGATGGTAAAATAATTAGTGCTCCTTCAGTTAGAGAACCTATAGTTGGTGGATCTGGACAAATCTCAGGTGACTTTACTTTTCAATCTGCAACTGATCTTGCATTGCTACTTAGATCTGGAGCTTTACCTGCACCTTTAAATATAATCGAAGAAAGAACAGTAGGACCAGACTTAGGTCAAGATTCAATAGACGCTGGTATTTTATCTTTATTTATTGGTTTCTTGCTAGTTATTTTATTTATGATCTACAAGTATAGAGCATTTGGATTAATTGCTAATTTAGCTCTTGTTTCAAATCTCTTTTTGCTAATTGGCATTCTAACTTTGTTTGAAGCAACATTAACTTTGCCTGGAATTGCAGGTATTATTTTAACAGTTGGTATGGCTGTTGATGCAAATGTTTTGATTTTTGAACGTATAAAAGAAGAGACCAAAAATGAAAAAAATCCAATAATAGCTTTTGATGCTGGATATACAAAATCAAGAACTACTATTTTAGATGCAAATATTACAACACTGATTGCTGCGTTCATTTTGTTTTTTATGGGATCAGGACCTGTAAAAGGTTTTTCTGTAACTTTAGGTGTTGGAATTTTAACTACTTTGTTTTCAGTATATTTTATAGCAAGGTTATTAACTTCTTTATATGTGGTTAAAAATAAAGATAAGGAGCAGTTACTTTAAAATGAGAGACATTTCTTTTAATAAGTTTTATAGAAAATTTAATATATTATCACTTGTACTAATACTGATTTCATTAGCATTTTTAATTTTTAAAGGTTTAAATTATGGTGTTGATTTTAAGGGTGGTACTTTAATTGAATTAAGAACTACAGATAAAACGAATAATATTAGTCTTATTAGAGATAGCTTTAATCAAATGAATTTAGGAGACGTATCAGTTAAAAAATTTGGTAATGAAACAGACTTTATCGTTAAGTTTGAAAAGCAAAATTCAAATGATCCTGAATTTATTAAAAATATTCAAAATAAATTGTCAGGCTCTATTGGTGATGTCGACTTTCGAAGAGTAGAAAATGTTGGTCCTAAAGTTAGCTCAGAACTCTTAAAATCTGGAATTATTGCTATAAGTTTATCGCTTGCAGCAATGCTACTGTATATTTGGATAAGATTTGAATGGCAGTTTAGTTTAGGAGCTATTTTAGCTATATTTCATGATGTTATAATTACATTAGGTATATTTTCTATATTCTCACTTGAGATAAACCTTTCTATAGTAGCAGCAGTTTTAACTATTGTTGGTTATTCAATGAATGATACCGTTGTCATATTTGATAGAGTAAGAGAAAATTTAAGAAAGTTTTCTGATATAAAAATTTTTGATTTAACTAATATTTCAATTAATGAAACTTTATCTAGAACAATAATTACATCTGTGACTACATTGTTAGCTCTGTTATCAATTTACTTATTTGGTGGTGAAATTCTAAAAGGATTTTCTTTAGCAATGATATTAGGAGTTATTTTTGGAACTTACTCTTCAATATATATCGCAAATCCTATTTTAGTTGCACTGAATGTTAGCCAAAGAACAATAGTTAAAGAAGAAAAAGATTAATAAAGGTTTTGTGCGATTACCATTGTCAGAAGCATTGGCAACGATAGAAGTGTATTTGTTCTAGAAAATAGCATCGCTGTTTTTGCAGATTTAGCTTTAACATCAGCTTCAACCTCAACAATACCTAATGCTTTTTTCTGATTTGGCCATATTACAAACCAAACATTAAATGCCATTATAATTCCTAACCACATACCAATTCCTATGGCAGTTGCCTTACCACCACCTGATCCAATTCCTAATATCATAGCTTGATGAACATAACCGTTTAAATAAGCTAAGATTAATCCTGATATTACTGTGACTAAAGCTGCCCATCTAAACCAAAAAAGAGCAGCTGGAGCTATAACTTTTCCAATTGCTGGTTTTTGTTCATCAGGTATTTTAGCCATGTTTGGTATTTGAACGAAATTAAAATACCAGAGTAAACCGATCCACATAATTGCAACGATGACATGTATATATCTAAATAACCAACTCCAAAATACTACGTCGATATCAAAACCACCATTTCCAAAGTATAAACCTAAAAATAGCAAAATGGATAATGCTAAAGAGATATGAACTGTTTTAGATAATGATTGAAGAATCGAAGACATAATAGTTGTAATTTATAACATTTTTAGTCAAAATTTAAGCAGTTTTTTTAAACTTATTGTCCAACATTGGTTTTAAAAATTTACCTGTATAACTATCTTTAACATTTATAATTTCCTCAGGCTTACCTTCAGCTATTATATTTCCTCCTTTTACACCACCATCTGGACCCATATCGACTATATAATCAGCAGTTTTTATAACATCTAAATTATGCTCAATAACAACGACAGTATTTCCAGTTGCAACAAATGTGTGTAAAATTTCCAATAATTTTTTAATATCATGTTGATGTAGTCCTGTTGTTGGTTCGTCTAATATATATATTGTTCTTCCAGTTGACCTTTTCGATAATTCTTTTGCTAACTTAATTCTTTGAGCTTCACCACCTGATAGAGTAGTAGCTTGTTGACCAATTTTTATATATCCTAATCCAACTTTTTTAAGTGTAAGCAATTTAGTTTTTATATTAGAAATATTTTCAAAATATTCACAACCTTCATCAACTGTCATATTCAAAACATCTGCAATGCTTTTGTCTTTAAATTTTATTTCTAGTGTTTCCCTATTATATCTAGTTCCTTTGCATTCATCGCAGGTTATATAAACATCAGGCAAAAAATGCATTTCATATGTTATTACTCCATCACCTTCACAAGCTTCACATCTTCCTCCTTTGACGTTAAATGAAAATCTTCCAGGTTTAT
This sequence comes from uncultured Pelagibacteraceae bacterium, assembly GCA_902535275.1. Classification (GTDB taxonomy): domain Bacteria; phylum Pseudomonadota; class Alphaproteobacteria; order Pelagibacterales; family Pelagibacteraceae; genus Pelagibacter. The sequence goes on along the minus strand of CACASS010000001.1, from coordinate 40,536 downwards.
AACCTCTGCTTTTTGACTCAGGCAAATTAGTAAACCAGTCTCTTATTGGACCAAATGCCCCCGTATAAGTAGCCGGATTAGATCTAGGAGTTCTTCCAATAGGGGATTGATCTATATCAATAATTTTATCTACTAATTCAATACCTTTAAAACCTCTAAAAGGTTTTGGTATTTTTCTTGATTTGTTATTATTAAGTGTAAGATTTAGAGCGTTATAAAGTGTTTGAAGTATTAATGTTGATTTACCGCTTCCAGAAACACCAGTTACACAAGTAAAACTCCCAAGTGGAATTTTAAGATTTACATTGTTTAAATTATTACCACTTGCTCCATTAATTTCTAAAAACCTTCCATTTTTTGCTAATCTTCTAGTTCTTGGTATTGGTATGAAACTTTTGTTTGATAAGTATCTACCAGTAATACTACCATTGTTATTTAATATATCTTTATAAGATCCTTGGGCAATTACTTCACCACCTTTGTTTCCAGCTTCTGGACCAAGATCGATTATATGATCTGCGTTTTCCATTGTTTCAGTATCATGTTCTACAACTATGACTGTATTTCCTAAATCTCTAAGTCTTTTTAATGCATTTATTAATTTAACATTATCCTTTTGGTGTAAACCAATAGATGGTTCATCAAGAACATATAAAACTCCAGTTAATCCAGAACCTATCTGAGAAGCCAGTCTTATTCGCTGAGCTTCGCCACCTGATAAAGTTCCAGATTCTCTTGATAAAGTTAAGTAGTCAAGACCGACATTTAAGAGAAAATTCAATCTTTCGTTAATTTCTTTTAAAATATGCTGAGCAATTTTAAGTTGACGTTTATCTAATTTTGTCTCAAGTGATCTAAACCATTCCTTTGCGTCAAATATAGATTTTTCAGTTACTTCACTAATATTAAGTTCATTAATTTTAACACAAAGAGCCTCATCTTTAAGTCTATGCCCATTACATCTTTCACATTTTGTATCCGATTGATATTGAGATATTTCTTCTCTTTTCCAATCACTATCTGTTTCTAAAAATCTTCTTTCTAAATTATTTACCACTCCTTCGAAAGTTTTTTTATGTGAATACTTTTCGTATCCATCATCATAAGAAAATTTGATTTCTTCTTCGTCAGATCCAAATAAAATTACATCTTTAATTTTTTTTGGTAATTTAGACCACCTATCATTTAATGAGAAACCATAATGTTTCGAAATTGATGCTAAAGTTTGAGCATAGTATAAAGAGGAAGACTTTGACCAAGGCTCAATAGCTCCATCAGCTATTGTTTTCTTTTCATCGGGCACAACTAATTTTGGATCCACATTTAATTTCACACCAATACCCTCACATTCTTCACAGGCACCATAAGGGCTATTAAAAGAAAAAAGCCTTGGTTCTATTTCTTCAATTGTAAAACCACTTTCAGGACAGGCAAACTTAGTTGAAAATATCAAATTTTCGGTCTTTCTAAATTTTTTTGGTAGTGTTTCATCTTCATATTCTACAAACATTAATCCATTTGCTAGGTTAACTGCTGTTTCAACACTTTCAGCTAACCTGTTTCCTAATGAAGCATTTAAAACAATTCTATCAACAAGAACTGCAATATCGTGTTTCAATTTTTTATTTAATTCTGGAACGTCATCAATATCATAAAGTTTATTATCAACTTTAATTTTTCTAAATCCTCTTTTCTTGTAGCCAAGTATGTCTTTTCTATATTCTCCTTTTCTTCCTCTAACAACTGGTGCATATAAAAAAATTGTTGATTTTTTTGGCAGTGTTTTAATTTTATCAACAATTTGACTTATTGTTTGAGAAGTGATTGGTAGCCCTGTAAATGGAGAGTAGGGAATACCTGCTCTTGCATAAAGAACTCTCATATAGTCATAAATTTCTGTAACTGTTGCAACTGTGGATCTTGGATTTTTTGATGTGTTTTTTTGTTCAATTGAGATCGCTGGACTTAAACCTTCTATTAAATCTACATTTGGTTTTTTCATTTTATCTAGGAATTGTCTTGCATAAGCTGATAAGCTTTCGACGTAACGTCTCTGTCCTTCTGCATAAACAGTATCAAACGCTAAAGACGATTTTCCTGATCCAGAGAGACCTGTGATTACTACAAATTTTTCTTTTGGAATCTCTAGTGTTATATTCTTTAAATTGTGCTCTTTTGCACCCTTAATAACTATCTTTTTAAGCATAATTTTTGTTGCTTTAAATTAATAATATTAATATTCAAGTTAATAAGTGATATAATAAACATTCTTAAATATTAAAATATTATGGCTGGAAGTTTAAATAAAGTATTATTAATTGGTCGTTTGGGCGCAGACCCTGAAGTCAAGCAAATGGTAAATGGAAAAAGTGTTGCAAGACTTAGTCTAGCTACAAGCCAGTCCTGGAAAGATAAAAATACTGGAGAAAAAAAAGAGAAGACAGAATGGCATAGAATAGTTGTTTTTAACGAAGGTTTGGTAAATGTTGTTCAGCAATATTTAAAAAAAGGTGCACAAGTATACGTTGAAGGTCAACTTTCAACAAGAAAGTGGAAAGATGAACAAAGTGGTCAAGACAAATACTCAACTGAAATTTTAATTCAAGGTTATAACTCATCATTAACAATGCTTGGAGGCGGTAATCAAAATAATATTGCATCACAAGATAATAAACAAAATTTTGATGATGCGCCTGCACCAGATCAAAGTGGGTTAGACGACGATATTCCATTTTAATTAATATGGAAAAAAACGAAATTCCAAAAATAAATAATAATATTAAACCAATCTCAATGTATGATGAGATGAGTTCTTCATATTTGTCCTACGCTATGAGCGTTATAGTAAGTAGGGCATTGCCTGATATTAGAGATGGATTAAAACCTGTTCATAGAAGAATTATTTATGCCATGCATAAAGGTGGTTTTGATTGGTCAAAACAATTTAGAAAATCTGCAAGAATTGTTGGAGATGTTATTGGTAAATATCATCCACATGGAGATCAAGCTGTTTATGATGCTTTAGTTAGAATGGTTCAAGAATTTTCGATGAGCTTACCTTTAGTAGATGGTCAGGGTAATTTTGGTTCTATTGATGGAGATCCACCAGCGGCAATGAGATACACTGAAACTAAACTTGCAAAAGTTTCACAGTTTTTAATTGATGATATAGAAAAAAACACAGTATCTTTTAAAAGTAATTATGATGAAACAGAGCAAGAACCCATTGTATTACCTGCTCAATATCCAAATCTTTTAGTTAATGGTGCAGGTGGAATTGCTGTTGGAATGGCGACAAGTATTCCGCCTCATAATTTGGGCGAGGTTGTAGATGGCACTTTAGCCTTAATTAAAAACAAAGATATTAAAATTAATGAGCTAATGAAACATATCCCAGGTCCAGATTTTCCAACGGGAGGATTAATAATTGGTAAAGATATAATTAAACAAGGCTACAAAACTGGAAGAGGGTCATTTAAAATTCGTGGAGAAATTTCAGTAGAAAATTTAAAAAATGGCAAAGATAGACTTGTAGTTTCATCCATACCTTACCAAATTAATAAGTCTAACTTGAATGAGAGAATTGCAGAACTAGTAAGAGATAAAAAAATTGAGGGTATAAGTGATATAAGAGATGAATCCAATAGTGAGGGAATAAGAGTTTCAATCGATTTAAGAAGAAATGTTGAGCCTGAAACTGTCAAAAGACAATTATACAAATATACATCAATAGAATCATCATTTGGGTTTAATTCTTTAGCAATTGTTGATCAAAAACCAAAGACTTGTAATTTAAAAGATTTTTTAGAAAACTTTTTAAAGTTTAGAGAAGATGTAGTTATAAAAAGAACTAAATTTGATCTTAAAAAAGCTGAAGAGAGAGTTCATATTTTATTAGGACTATCTGTTAGTGTTGAAAATATTGATAAGGTTATTAAAATAATTAGATCATCTAAAAACCCCGAAGAAGCAAAAAATTCTCTTTTAAAAACAACTTGGAAAATAAACAAGGCATCAAAACTTATTAAATTAGTTGATAGTAAAAATTATAAAGGAAAATATGTATTATCTAATGATCAAGTAATCTCTATATTGGAACTAAGACTTCAAAAATTAACTGCCATAGGAATAAACGAAATAGAGATAGAAATTAAAAAATTAGCAGAGGAGATTTCCAAGTATAAAAAGATAATAAATTCTAAAAATGAATTGTTAAGGGTAATAAGCAATGATTTGCAGATGATAAAAGACAAATTTTCGGTTCCTAGAAGAACAAAAATTATAGATGCTGTTTTAAACTATGATATTGAAGAGACCATTCAAAAAGAGTCAGTAATTATAACAATAACTCTTCAAGGATATATAAAGAGAGGTGCTTTAAGTGGAGTTAAGCAACAAAAAAGAGGTGGAAAAGGAAAAACTGGAATTAAAACGCGTGAAGAAGACTCAGTTGTTCAAACATTATCTGTCGACACACATACTTCATTGTTATTTTTTTCAACAGAGGGTTTAGCCTACAAAGTTAAAGCCTGGAAAATACCTGAGGGTTCAGCTTCATCTAAAGGTAAATCACTCTTCAATATTTTACCTCTTAAAAACCATCAGTCTATTAGTTCAATTATGCCTTTCCCAGACGAAGATGTTGACAAGAAAAACATGCATATTATTTTTGCTACAAGCAAGGGAAAAATTAGAAAGAATAATCTAGACGATTTTTCATCTATTAATTCATCAGGTAAAATTGCAATGAAACTCGACTCTGATGATAAAATTATTGGGGTAAAGATATGCACTGATGATCAAGATATAATGCTAAATACAAAATTTGGTAAATGTATAAGATTTGAATCGAAAAAATTGAGAGTATTTAAAGGAAGATCTTCTAAAGGTATAAGAGGTATTAATCTTTCAGAAAAAGATACAATTGTCTCATTATCTATAATAGATAAAGACGATATTAAAAAAAGTAAAAGTAAAACTAAGGATGAAAAATTAGAAGTTAAGGCTAAAGAAAAATTTATATTATCAATTACAGAAAATGGCTATGGAAAAAGAACATCCCATTACGATTTTAGAGTAACAAATCGAGGAGGTAAAGGAATAATAGGTATAGTTAATTCTCCAAGAAATGGAAATGTTTCATCTTCTTTTCCTGTATTTGAAGGTGATCAAATATTAATTTCTACTAACAAAGGCAGAGTCATAAGAACTGCAGTGAAGGAAATAAGAATTGCAGGAAGAAATACACAAGGAGTAAGAATTATTAAATTAACCGGTGATGAAAAGGTTGTTTCCTCAATCAAATTAGATGATAACTTAGTTTAATGAAAAATATTGCGATATATCCAGGAACATTTGATCCAATAACAAATGGCCACATAGATGTAATAAAAAAAGCTCTAAAATTATTTGATAAAATAATTGTTGGTATATCAGATGGAAATGAAAAAAATTTTCTATTTCCAATAGATGAAAGATTTAAAATTGTCAAAAAAGCTTTATATAAAGATTTAAAACTTTCAAAAAGTAAAATTCTAGTGATTAAATTTAATTCTCTCACAACTGAATTATGTAAAAAATACAATTCAAATTTAATTCTTAGAGGTTTGAGAGCTGTTTCAGATTTTGAATATGAATTCCAACTAGCTGGCATGAATAGAAAACTAAATAATAAAGTAGAAACTGTTTTTCTTATGTCAGATGTTGAAAATCAAATAATATCATCAAGATTTGTTAAAGAAATAGCTCAACACAATGGCGATTTAAATAAATTTACCACTAAAAGTACTATTAAGTCATTAAAAGAGATCTATGCTTAAAAAAATTAATATTTTATTTTTATCAATATTTTTATTAACAACAGCTTTAAATGCAAAGGAGAATACAATGATACTTAAATTAAAAGATGGAGATGTAAAAATTGAATTATTTCCAGACACGGCACCAAATCATGTTAAAAGAATAACAGAGCTAGCTAATAGTGGAAAATATGATGGAGTTGTGTTTCATAGAGTAATAGATGGCTTTATGGCGCAAACAGGAGATGTCCAATTTGGAAATTCCTCCTCTGATAAATTTAATCTAAGTAGAGCTGGCATGGGAGGTTCTGATATGCCTGATCTAAAAGAAGAGTTTAATGATTTGCCACACGAAAGAGGGACATTATCTATGGCAAGATCCTCAGATCCAAATAGTGCAAACAGTCAGTTCTTCATTTGTTTTGGCCCTACACCACATCTTGATAGGCAATATACAGTATTTGGAAAAGTAATTGAAGGTATGGAGTTTGTTGACATGATAACCAAAGGTGATGGACCCAATGGATCTGTTTCTAACCCAGATAAAATAATTAGCTTTAAGTCTGAGTAGAATTAATGAATGGAAGACTTAAAAAAGAATTTTTCTTTTAGCGTAAAACATCAAAATAAAAATTATCGTGTTGGATTGATTCAAACACATCGTGGAGAAATAAATACTCCTGCATTTATGCCTGTTGGTACGCAGGCAACAGTTAAAGGAGTTTTTATTGATGATATTATTAAAACAGGAAGTGAAATAATTCTCTCAAATACATATCATTTAATGATTAGACCTGGAACCGAGAGGATCGAAGCAGTTGGTGGGTTACATAAATTTATGAATTGCAAACTTCCTATTCTGACTGACTCTGGGGGTTATCAAGTAATGTCTTTATCGAAATTCAATAAAATTGATAGAGATAAAGGAGCAATCTTTCAGTCACACATAGATGGAAAAACTTTTATTTTAAGTCCTGAGGAAAGTATTAAAATTCAAAAAAAACTTAATTCAGACATTGTTATGGTAATGGATGAGTGTCCAAAAAATACTAATGATTATAATGTAATTAAAACCTCCATGGATTTATCTATTGAGTGGGCTAGGAGATCTAAGGAAGAATTTGGAACAAATCCGCAAAAAGCATTGTTTGGTATTGTTCAAGGTGGTTTATTTAAAGATTTAAGAAATGAGTCACTTGATAATTTAATTAAAATAGAATTTGATGGATATGCAATTGGTGGACTAGCAGTTGGAGAAACTCAACAAGAAATGTTTGATGTATTAGATGGTATAAAAGACAATTTACCAATTGATAAACCAAGATATCTAATGGGTGTGGGAACACCATCTGATATATTAGGTGCTGTTAAAAGGGGTATAGATATGTTTGATTGTGTCCTTCCAACAAGATCTGGCAGAACTGGATTAGCTTTTACCTGGAATGGCAGAGTCCAAATCAGAAATTCAGAAAATAAATTAGATAATACACCTCTAGATAGTAATGTTACTAAATTTGACTTAAACAAATACTCTAAAAATTATTTAAACCACCTTCATAATACCAATGAGATGTTAGCCTCAATGATCTTAACATTAAATAATATAAACTTTTATCAAGAACTTATGTATGAAATTCGAAAAAATATCAAAATGGGAACTTTTGAAGAATTTCATGACAAGTATATTAATATTTTGTAAATTTTAACCATTGCCAAATATCAAAAAATCAATATAAGAATTTCCGTGTTGGGCCCTTAGCTCAGTTGGTAGAGCAATTCCCTTTTAAGGAATGGGTCGATGGTTCGAGTCCATCAGGGCTCACCAATACATCATGCAATAGGTGGATACTTTAAAATAATTTCGTTCATCCAATTATTAATTTGGTCAATTCTTCTGTCATTTGATGGATGTGTACTCATAAACTCAGGTGGTTCTTTCCCTTTATTTGCTTTCTTCATTCTTTCCCATATTTTAGTAGTTTCTCTAATATCGTAACCTGATAAAGACGAAAAAATTAATCCTAAATAGTCAGCTTCGCTCTCTTGTTTTCTTGTAAAAGGGTTCATTATTCCAATTTGTGATAACAAGCCAACTGTATTCATACCTGTTGTTCTATTAACTTGAGATAACTTTCCTCCAGTGGCAATATCTATTATTCCAGTTGTTGTATTTAACAGTACCGTTCTGCTTGCTCTTTCAACAGAATGTTTTGCAACAGCGTGAGCAATTTCATGACCCATTACTGCTGCCAGACCATCTTCGTTTTTAGTAATATCTAACATACCAGTGTAAACAGCAATTTTTCCTCCAGGCATACACCAGGCATTTTTAACTTTTTTATTATCAATTAAAATATACTCCCATGAAAAGTTCACGGTTGGGTCATCCATATTATTCTTATAAAAATACTCGGATATCGATGTTTCTATTTTTGATCCAATTCCAATAATTTTATCCAGACTTTCTTTATCATTACTTAATTTAGCTTGTTTTTTTACTTTTTCATATAATTGAGCTGCTTGTGCATTTAATTTTGATTCTGGAATTAGTTTTAATTGTCTTCTATCTGTGATTGGAGCAGTGGTACATGCGTGCAAACCAGCAGAAAGACAGCCACAACCCATTAAATATATAAAATTTCTTCTATTCACTTTTCTTTATATTTATATTACATGTAATTTATTATCAATTAAAGTTATGTCAAAACTAAGAAGAAAAAGAATTTCATTTATAGCAAGACTAAGAAACTATTTTATAACAGGAATTGTTGTTTTAGTTCCCATTGGAATTACATTATATCTAACAACATTTTTTATATCAATTTCGTCAAAATTAATTCCACAAGGAATAAATCCTAATAGTTATTTACCTTTTGCAATACCAGGTTTAGAAATCTTACTTTCGGTAATTTTTATTACTCTTGTAGGAGGCTTGTCACTCTCTTTTATTGGTAAAAAGTTTTTACAGTTGTTCAATGATTTATTGAAAAAAATTCCAATTTTAAGAACCATATATTCTGCTATTGGGCAAATGACAGAGACATTTGCTCCTAAAAAGGGATCAAAAAAAAGTGTAGTTCTAATTCAGTATCCGAGAAAAGGAACATGGGCAGTTGGTTTTGCTACAAAAGAAAATAAAGGTGAAATTTCCAAAAAAACTAATACAGAATTAGTAAATGTCTTTGTTCCCACGACACCAAACCCAACTAGTGGTTTTCTATTAATGTTTCCTAAAAGTGAGATTGTATATTTAGATATGACATTTGAGGAGGCATCAAAATTTATTGTCTCAGCTGGGACATCTGATACTAAAACTAAATAGTCTCATTAATTATAGCAACTTTGTCGTAAAGTTTGATGAGCTTATTAAAGTTATTTATTTTAATGTTATTTTTTTCAATTTTTTTAACCTCTTTTTCTGCAATATCGAAAAGATCTTTATGTTGAATAGGATCCGCTAGATTGTATTTTTTTAAACCACTTTGTTTAAATCCTAAAATATCACCGTATCCTCTAATTTTTAAGTCTTCCTCAGCAATTTTAAAACCATCATTGGAATTTTTTAGAATCGTTATTCTTTTACGAGCATTTTCACTCAGTCCTGCTTTAAACATAAGTATACATGACGACTCTTTATTACCCCTGCCAACCCGTCCTCTCAATTGATGTAGCTGAGATAAACCATATTTATTTGAATTTTCAATGACAATTACATTAGCATTTGGAAAATCGATACCAACTTCTATAACTGTAGTTGAAACCAATATATCTATTTTTCTGTCATTAAACTTGTTTAATACTTTATCTTTTTCTTCTTTACTCATTGCTCCATGAATAATATCAACTCTGTCTTTAAAAATTTTGCTTAAATAATTATATTTTTCTGTAGCAGATTGATGGTCAATCTTTTTTGATTCTTTGATAAGAGGACAAACCCAAAATACTTGATTTTTTTTTGAAATTTCACTTTTTATAAAATTAATAACTTCATTAATTTTTTTTTCATCTTTACTGTATGTTTTAATTGGTTTTCTACTTTTTGGTTTAGATTTTATTAGAGAAATATCCATATCTCCATAAATAGTCATCATCATTGTTCTTGGAATAGGGGTTGCCGACATAACAAGTACATCGCAATCTTTACCGCCTTTATCTGACAATTTTTTTCTTTGATTAACACCAAATTTATGTTGTTCATCAATAATAATTAAACCTAAATTATAGTAAGTAATTTTTTCTTGAAAAAGAGAATGCGTACCAATTAAAACATCAATTTTATTATTTAAGAGATTATTTAAAATATTTTTTCTTTTTTTATACTCAGTTTTACCGGTTAATATTTCAGGATTACAAAAGGTATTAAAATTTTCTAATATAAATTTATAATGTTGAATAGCTAATATTTCAGTTGGTGCCATTACTGCCACTTGATAACCAGCTTTTATTGCATTTAATGCCGCTATTACAGACACTATCGTTTTTCCAGATCCCACATCTCCCTGTAATAATCTAAACATTTTTTGTTTTGACTCCATATCTTTATTTATATTTTTTAATGAAGTTATTTGATCATTTGTGAGTTTAAATTTTAAATTTCTAATTATTTGATTTTGATATTGTAAGTCTAATATTTTATTTTTTTTTTTTATTTTTTTAATCTTATTTCTAATATCAGATGAAAGTAAAAAATTTGCAAATATCTCATCAAAGACAAGTCTCTTAAAATATTTTGTATCTCTAATTTTTGTAATTTCCTCCTTATGAATTTTGATTATACATTCCTTCCATGATAAATTATCAAATAAACTTGATACTTCTTTTGGCAACCATTCTTCTAAGTCAGGTAAATTTTGAAAAACACTATTTATTACTTGATTATATTTATTTAATGTTAAACCATCAGTAAGACTATATTTATTATCTTCATTTGTAATATTTAAATTATTTGTCTTTTTTGTTGAAGGATTCACAAATTGAAATTTATTTCTAAAATTATTTGCTTTTCCATGTATTATTATTTCTTCATTTAAAGGTAATAATTTTTTGATATATCCTTCATAACTATTAAAAAAAATACAGTCTAATCTTACTCCATTTTTTTCACATATTACTCTATTCGGTAAATTTCTAATTCGTGGAAAATTATATTTAATTGGTATTACTTTTATGTTGTAATTTCTTCCTACTTGTAAATTATTAATTTCAGTATCTTCAGCGGTTTCAATTTTTGATATAGGTAAATGCCATAACAGGTCAAAAATTGTAAAAATTTTTTTTTTGTTGAATGAACTTAATGTTTTTTTACCAACACCTTTAATTTTGTTAATAGGTGACAATAAATATTCAAAATTACTCATTAAATATATATATATATGTTTATAAACAATGAATTCAAATAAACAAAATTTAATTAATAAGGTTATTTATAGATCTCAATATCGAGGTACAAAAGAAATGGACATATTTGTCAGTAGCTTTGTTAAATCTATAATTGACTCATTATCTTTTGATGATTTAGTTGATCTAGATATATTAGTTAATATGAATGATGAAGACATTATCAAAATTTTAAAGAAAGAAATGATCTTTAAAAATAATAAAATATTAAAACTACTGATTGATTTTAAATGAATGGCGGAGAGACTGGGATTCGAACCCAGGAAAGAGTTGCCCCTTTGTCGGTTTTCAAGACCGATGCTTTCAACCGCTCAGCCATCTCTCCGTGTGCAAGGTTTTATTATTATTAATATATATTTCAACAATAAAATGACTTAAGTATTAAGTTAAAGTATTCAAATATTTAAAAATGACTAAAAAAAATTTTAATAAAGGAGTTTTACTTACATCCTTTGGTTCTTTTTGGTGGGGTTTTTTTGGTGTTATTTACTTCAAATATATTTCTTTTGCAGGACATGTGGAAGTATTAATTCATAGAAGTATTTGGACAACTTTTGTATTAATAGTTACCACATTTTTATTTTCTAAATGGAGTATTTTAAAAAAAATTCTTAATGATAAGAAGAAATTATTTATTCTATTTATTTCTGGTTTTTTAATTTTTATAAACTGGGGTGTGTGGATTTATGCTGTTAGTGTAGATAAAATAATTGATGCAAGTTTTGGCTATTTTGTCATGCCAATTATAAGTGTTTTTCTAGGTAATTTTTTTTTTAAAGAACCTATTACAAAAAAAGGCAAAATTTCCATTTTTTTAGTAATTATTTCTGTTAGTTATTTATTAATAATAGATTTTAAATTAATTCCATGGGTAGGCTTAATTGTGGCGTTGAGTTGGAGTTTTTATAATCTATTTAGAAAAAAAATTAACGTAGAAACTGATATTGGGCTCCTTATGGAGAGTCTATATATACTTCCCTTTGTATTAGTTGCATTTTATTTTATAAGTATAAATAATTATAACGATTTTAGTTTATCAAATCCCTCTTTGATGCCATTATTAATGTTGGCAGGACCAATGACGGTGATTCCTCTTTTTTTATATGTAAGAGGTGTAGAATTAGCTGGACTAGGACCTGCTGGAATGATTTTTTATATTACTCCTACTTTGCAATTTATACTTGGTTTTTTTATTTATAATGAACAATTTAATATAAATCAGTTAGTTAGTTTTATTTTAATATGGATTGCTGTATTTATATATTTGAAAGATATTTATGAAAAAAATTAAAATTTGTGTTTTTTTTCTTTTTGTTATCATAAATTTCAATGCTTACGCGAATGACTCTGAATTCGAAGTGTGGAAAGAGAAATTTAAATTAATTGCTTTAGAAAGAGGAGTGAGTCTGAACACGATTGAAAATACTGTTGGTAAATCTTCTTTTTTAAAAAATGTTATTAAATATGACAGATACCAACCGGAATTTTATGAAGATACTAAAACATATGTTTCCAAAAGAACTAATATTAAAAAAGTTAACTCTGGAATTAAAATTTATAAAATAAATAAAAAAGTAATTGATAAAATTACCCGTGAATTTTCTGTAGATAGAGACTTACTCTTGTCACTGATGGGGATTGAAACGAATTTTGGTAATTATTTGGGAAAAATGGACATAGTTTCATCTTTAGCAACTTTAAGTTATGATAAGAGAAGAAGCGAATTTTTTACCTCAGAACTCATAACACTTCTAATCTTGTTCGATAATGGAACAATAAATCCAAATAATTATTTAGGATCATGGGCAGGTGCATTTGGTAATTTCCAATTCATGCCTTCTACTATTAAAAATTATGCAATTGATTATAATAAGGATGAAACTATAAATTTAAAGAGTATCGATGATTCATTTGCATCTGCAGCCAATTACTTAAATAAAATAGGGTGGGATAACAGTACTCCATGTTTTTTTAAAGTTGAGCTTGTTAATGAAACACCACATAAATATTTAAATACATCTGCAAAACAAATTAAGCATAAAAATAAAATTTCATATTTAAAAAAGTACATTAAAAACAGTGAAATTCTTAATGATCTTGATAATTTAAAAGCAGCGCTAGTAACTCCAGATTATGATATTATTCCAGATGCAAATAAATTAACCCCAGCTTATGTAGTTTTTGATAATTATGAATTAATTTTAAAATGGAATAGATCTTTAAGATTTGCATTAGCTGTATGCACACTAAAAAGTAAGTTTAAGAATGCAATTTAAATATATTTTATACCTTATATTTTTAATATTATTTGCTTGTGATCATCACTCACAAAACATAAATATTAAAAATAAACCTGAAGATAAAAAAACTGTTGTCCATAAAAAAGAAACTAAAGAAACTCTAGAAATAAATAAGAAAGAAGATTTAATTAATATTGTTTATTCTAACAAAGGTTTTGCTTTAATATACAGTGAAGATGAGAGTAATTCATTAGAATATAAATTAGATAATGCATCAATTAATATATTAAGTCCCAACCTCCCTAATGGAACACCAGTTAGAATAACAAATATAATAAATGGAAAATCGGTAATAACCGTTGTTCAAAATAAGACAGTTTTGCCTATTTTTTACAATTCAGTAATTACAAATAGAATTGTTAGTGAATTATCAATAAATCCAAATGAACCTTATATACTTATTGAAACAATCAATTCTAATAATTTGTATGTTGCAAATGATGTTAAAACTTTCGATGAAGAAAAAGAGGTTGCCAATAAAGCTCCAGTGGACGACATAATGATTCAAAATATAAGTATTAAGACAGAAAAAAAAGAATCTAGTACTGAGAATTTTGTAACTAATTTTAATTATATAATTAAATTCGCAGATTTTTATTTTGAAGATTCAGCTATTATGTTAAAAAACAGGTTATTTGAAGAATATAATATTGAGAATATCTTAATCAAAAAGTTGTCACAAAATAATTTTAGAGTTTATAAAGGACCCTATAAAGATTTTGAAAAATTAAAGAAAGGATTTCATAATATCGAAAATCTTGAATTTGATAGTATTGAAATAATTAAATTATGAGAATTAAAAATTTATCATTAATTTTAATAATTTTATCATTCCTTATAAAGCCAGTTTTTGCTAACTTTGATGTAAATGCAAGAACTGCTATTGTTCAAGATTATTTGTCAGGTAAAATATTGTTTGAAAAAGATGCTGATAGGCAAATATTTCCAGCCTCTATGACGAAAATTATGACTTCAATCATAGCTTTTGATTTACTTAAAAGCGGTGAATTGTCTTTAGATGATAAGTTTTTAGTTTCTGAAAATGCTTGGAGATTGTCTCAAGCAGGATATTCATCAATGTTTATAATGATTGGAGATGAAATAAGCGTTGAAAATTTATTAAGAGGTATAATTGTTTCCTCAGGCAATGATGCCTGTATTGCTCTCGCCGAAGGTATTGCTGGTACAGAGGATGAGTTTGCAATTATGATGACTGAAAAAGCCAGAGAAATTGGGATGGAAAATACTAACTTTTCAAATTCATCAGGAATAAATGCCCCTGACAATTTATCAACTGTTAGAGATATACTAATCATGTCAAATTATTTGATAAAAAATTATCCTAATTATTATAAATATTACAAAGAAACTGAATTTACATGGGATAGAACTGGAGGTGACCCAATTAAACAAGGTAATCGTAATCCTCTGCTTTATAAAAATATTGGAGTTGATGGAATTAAAACAGGATATCTTGCCTATGAAAAATATTCACTAGCCTCAACTATAAAAAGAAATGAAAGAAGAATAATTGCAGTTGGAAGTGGTTTTGTATCAAAAAATTCAAGATCAAAAGAGTCTCTTAAACTACTGACATATGGATTAACCAATTTCGACACAATTAATATTGCTAAAAAAGATGAAATATTTGATGAGTTGGAAGTTTGGCAAGGTATTCAAAAAACAGTTAAATCCTACATTAATAAAGATGTATATCAAACAATTCCAAAAGCAAAAAAAAAATATTTAAAAGTTTCTATTGATTATCAAGGTCCGCTAAAAGCTCCAATATTCAAAAATGACATAATAGGAAAAGTAAAAATTTCGTATAAAGATGAACAAATAGGAGAATATGATCTATTAGCATTTGAAGATGTAAAAAGACAAAATATCATTTCTAGATTTATTTCTTCAATAAATTTCCTTATTTGGGGTGATGTCTAAAAATCCTCTAATAGTTTTTGAAGGTATCGAGACATCTGGAAAATCCACTAATTTAAAGAAAACTATTAAATATTTCAAAAAATACAAAATTAAATATATTACTTTTCGAGAACCTGGAGGCACTAAATTTTCTGAAAAATTAAGATCATTAATGTTAAGTAAAAAATCTAAATTAAGTAATAAAACTGATTTATTTTTGCTTATGGCTTCTAGATCAGAAAATATTGATAAAATCTTAAAAAAAAATTTAAAAAATAAAGTTGTATTGATAGATAGGTTTATAGACTCGACATTAGCATATCAGCATTACGGCATGGGGTTAGATAAAGATTTAATTATACAAATGAATAATTTTTTACTTGGTAATTTAAAACCAAACTTTACTTTTTTAAGTGTTGTTAATAGAAAGAATATGCTAAAGAGGTTAAGATCAAGAAAAAATATCAATAAATACGATAAGTTTAAATATAATTTTTATAATAAAGTTCAAAAAGGATTTTTGAAAATAGCGAATAAAAATAAATCTAAATATTTAATATTGGATAGCAACAAAGATAATTTAAAAATTATTGAAAAAAAGATAATTAATAAAATAAAAAAAATTTTAAAATAAATGAGTGAAACAAGTAAATTAATTGGTCATAAAAATCTATTTAATAATTTAATTTATCTAGATCAAATACAAAAATTCCCAAACAAGATTTTAATAAATGGTCCTAAAGGTATAGGTAAAAAAATTTTAATTAATCATTTTTTGAATTATTTTTATTCAAAAAATAACAATAAAACTTATGATTTTAAAAAAAATGAACTTAAATTAAATAATAATTTATCTAAACTAATTTCTACCAACTCACATCCTAATATTTTTAAAATAAAAAAAAAAATAGATAAAAAAATAGTAGAAATTGATCAAATTAGAGAGATGATCCAATTTACTAATCAAACTTCTTTTAATAATGATAGAAGATTTATAATAATTGAGGATATAAACTTATTAGGTATTAATTCTGCTAATGCTTTATTAAAATCTATTGAGGAACCTAATAACAAAACATTTTATATTTTAGTAAACAATTCTGAATTTAGAACCTTAGAAACAATTAAATCAAGATGTTTAGAGTTTAAAACTAATTTGGCTAATAAGGAGGTAATAGAGATCGTAAATTATTATTTTGATAGTGATATGTATAACGATATTAACTTAGACTTTATAAATAATTATAATTCTCCATCATTTTTAATATCATTGGTAAATTTTCTAAAAACTAACGATTTATCTTTGAAAGAGACCAATATTGAGGATTTATTGACCTATTTAATTAAGAATAAATTATATACATCTAATGAATTTATTAAAGAATATTTGCATTTATTTATTGAACTTTTTTTCTACAAAAATATAAATAATACTAAGAAACTTTCATTCAAAATAAAAAAGTATTTTTATTTAAAACTTTCTTTTGTTAAAAAATATAACTTAGATTTTGAGTCATTTTTTCTAGAATTTAATGATAAATTATTAAGTGAATAAAAATTACTACATTACAACACCAATTTATTATCCATCTGCAAAACCACACATGGGCCATGCTTATTCAAGTATTATTGCTGATTTTTTTGCAAGATTAAAAAGAATTCAAGGCTTTAATGTTTATTTTTTAACCGGCACAGATGAACATGGTCAAAAAATTCAACGTGCTGCAGAAGAGAAAAAAATGGATCCACTATTATTTTGTGATGAAATTAGTAAAACTTTTAGAGACTTATCGGACACATTAAATTTATCAAATAATGATTTTATAAGAACTACAGAGTCTAGACATGCTAAATCTGTTGAAAATCTTTGGAATATTTTAGAAGAAAAAGGTGAAATTTACTTATCAAAGTACTCAGGTTGGTATTCTGTTTCAGATGAAGCGTTTTATACAGAAAGTGAAATTGAGGATTTAGATGGTACAAAAAAATCAATTACTTCAGGTTCCAAAGTTGAGTGGGTAGAAGAAGAGTCTTACTTTTTTAGATTATCTAATTGGCAAGATAAATTAATTGAGTTTTATAATAAAAATCCAGATTTCATTTTACCTGAAACAAGAAAAAATGAAGTTATAAGTTTTGTAAAATCAGGATTAAAAGATTTATCTGTAAGTAGAAAATCTTTTAATTGGGGAATAAAAGTTCCTTCAAATAAAGATCATGTTATTTATGTTTGGTTGGATGCTCTAACAAATTATCTAAGTGCTTTAAATTATCCAAATGAAAGTGATGAATTATACAAATCTTTTTGGCCTGCAGATCTGCATCTTATTGGAAAAGATATATTAAGATTTCATGCTATTTATTGGCCAGCTTTTCTATTAGCAGCTGACATAAGACCACCAAAAAGAGTTTTTGGTCATGGATGGATACTTTCAGGAGATGAAAAAATGTCTAAATCAAAAGGTAACATTTTAGATCCGCTTGAGATTATAGGTAATTATGGTCTAGATCCTTTAAGATATTACTTAATTAAAGAAGTTTCTTTTGGTAATGATGGAAATATTTCACAAGAAAAATTGGAGTCATGTATAAACAGTGATTTAGCAAACAATTATGGAAATTTGTGCCAAAGGGTTCTAGCATTTTGCGATAAAAATTCAAACTTTGAAGTCCCTGATAATAATATCTTTACAGATGATGATAAATTGATCTTAGATGAATATTCAAAACATTATGATAATCTAATAAAATATTCTGATAATCAGGATGTAAATTTATATATAAATTTCATTGTTGAACAGTTATTTGCAGCAAATAAGTATTTTAATGACCAGGAACCTTGGAAAAAAAAGAAAGATAAATTGAGGATGAATACAATTATTTATGTTGCTTTGGAATTAATAAGAAAAGTAACCATTTTACTATATCCTATAATACCAGGTTCATCTCTCAAAGTTTTAGAAATATTTGGTATAAAGGAAGGTAATATAAATTTTGAGACAATTAAAGATAACAACTATTTAAAGAAAGGTCATAAATTAGGCAAATTAGATATTTTATTCAAAAAGATTGAGAAAAATGATTGATTCACATTGTCACCTAGATCATGAACCTTTAGTTCAAAATATTGAGGATATTTTAGCAAAATGTAAAAAGGTGGGCATTCAAAAGGTATTAACAATATCAACAACGTTAAATGGTTTTCCTAAAATTTTAGAGATTATAGGAAAAGATGAAATGATATTTGGAACTTTTGGTATACATCCCCACGAAACTAATAATGATCAACTATCAAAAGATGAAATAATTGAAAAAATTAATACTAATAATAAAATAATTGGAGTAGGTGAGTCAGGATTAGATTTTTATTATAATAATAGTGATAAAGACAAACAAATAATAAGTTTTAAAAATCATATAGATGCTGCATTAGAATTAGATATACCTTTAATTGTACATTCTAGAAATGCTGAAGATGAAACATATGAAGTATTAAAAAATTCCAATAAGAATTTAAAAATACTCATGCATTGTTTTACAGGATCTCTATCTTTTGCCTTGAAATTAATGGAACTTAATTCTTACTTTTCAGCTAGTGGCATTATTACATTTAAGAATAGCATCGATCTTCAAAATACTTTCAAAGAATTACCATTAGAAAGACTATTAATTGAAACAGATAGTCCCTTTTTGGCACCTGAGCCAATGAGAGGAAAAAAAAATGAACCATCTTTTGTGCGTTACACTTTAAAAAAATTATCAGAATTAAAAAATGTTGATACAGAAGAGATGGATAAAATAACTACTGACAATTTTAATAGATTATTTTTTAATAAATGAGCATAAAATTCACAATCTTGGGCTGTGGCAGCTCTTTAGGTATACCTCGTATTGATGGATATTATGGAAGTTGTGATCCTAAGAATAAAAAAAATATACGATCAAGATGTTCAGCTCTAATAAGTTCTAAAAACTTAAATATTTTAATTGATACATCTCCAGATTTAAAATCTCAATTATTAAAAAATAAAGTTAAAAATATTGATAAAGTTTTTTATACTCATTCTCATGCAGATCAAACACATGGTATTAACGAATTAAGAGTCTTTTCATTAAAAAATAGAAAAAAAATACCCATTTATGCAGATGCAATTACAATGAAAAATCTTATAAATACTTTTGGTTACTGTTTTAAGGATTATAAAAATTATCCATCTATACTTGATGCAAATACTTTAAAAAGTAAGCATTCACTTAAAGATTTTAAAACTAAAATTGTTATTAAATCCTTTAAGGTTCATCATGGATCTATAAAAAGTATCTGTTACATTATTAATGACAAATGTGCTTATGCGCCAGATGTTAGTAAGATAGACAATAAAAATTTAAAATATCTTAAAAATTTAAAATATCTTATTGTGGATTGTCTAAGATACAATTTTCATCCGACACATTTTAATTTAAAGGATGTTTTGAAATTAATTAAAAAAATAAAACCTAAGAATACAATTCTTACAAATTTAAGTAATGAAATTGACTATAACCAGGTAAAAAAATTATTGCCAAAAAATGTTATACCTGCACATGATGGATTAACATTGCTATTCTAATAAACTTTCAATTTTTTTTGTAATTTTTTTTGATGTTGGACTTGTTAAAGATGCATAAGTATCTTCAATTATACCTTCTTTATTTATTAATATTTTATAAAAATTCCATTTTGGTACAGCAGATTTTCCATAGTTTTCTTTAGCCCATTTATAAATTTCGTGTGCATTATCACCTTTTACATCGGTGATTTCTGTAAGTGGAAAATTAATACCAAAATTAACTTCACAAAAATCTTTAACTTGATCATTATTTTTTTTTTCCTGATTAAAAGAATCTGATGGTATACCAAGGACAACTAGCCCTCTATCTCGATATTTCTCCCATAATTCTTGCATATCATTGTATTGCTTAGTAAATCCACAATAACTAGCAGTATTTACAACTAAAACTGGCTTTCCTTTAAATTCATTTAAATTTATTACATCACCCGAGATGCCATTTATTTTAAAGTCGTAAAAGACTTTTTTATAATCTGCATTCGTTGAACTTTTAAAAAAAAACATAATTATAGTAAGACCAAATATTAGTAGGTTTTTCATTATTTAAATTATTTATTTGGTGTAAGTAATATTAAAAAGTAACCAAATAAAGTGGATAATAATGACCCAGTTAAAACTCCAATTTTAACACCATCCATGTATTGCAAACTTTCTGCAAAAGCTAAATTTCCAACAAATAAACTCATTGTAAAACCAATGCCTGTTAAAACACCAACACCATAGAAATTATACCAACTTGTATTACTTGGCATTTGAGCAACTTTTAATTTAATTGATACATATGAAAATACAAAAACACCCAATTGTTTTCCTACAAATAATCCTAAAACTATACCCAAAGGAACTTTATCTAATAAAGATGAAAAAGATAAACCTTCCAAAGATACACCTGCATTAGCAAAAGCAAAAATAGGCATTATTCCAAATGCAACATAGGGATTTATTGCATGTTCAACTTTAATTAAGAGTGAGAAATCTTTATCCTTTTTTCTATGAGGTATTGTCATTGCAAGCAATACACCGGCAATTGTTGCATGAATTCCTGAATTGTGAGTAAAATCCCATAAGAAAATTCCAATTATTAAATATGGTAGAAATTTTTTTACATTAAATTTATTTATAACTAATAGAGCAATAAACGCTAAAAGCATCAAAGATAAATATTTAATACTTAAATCACCAGAGTAAAACAACGCTATTATAACTATTGCACCTAAATCATCTATAATTGCTAAAGCTGTAAGAAATACTTTTAAAGAAAGAGGGACTCTGCTTCCTAATAATGACAATACTCCTAAAGAAAAGGCTATATCTGTAGCAGAAGGTATTGCCCAACCTTTAAGTGTTTCTTCATCTCCTAAATTTATAAAAACATAAATCAAAGCTGGAA
The DNA here is from genome assembly GCA_902535275.1 of uncultured Pelagibacteraceae bacterium. GTDB lineage: Bacteria > Pseudomonadota > Alphaproteobacteria > Pelagibacterales > Pelagibacteraceae > Pelagibacter. Next base: position 19,118 of record CACASS010000001.1, on the reverse strand, counting down.
CTACCATTCCGCCTACAGCAGCAATTATAGGCAGGAGTGCTTGTTTTATATTTGATAATTCTCCCTGCAAAAACTCTCTTTTAATTTCAAGTGTTACAAAAAAGAAAAATATTGCCATTAATGCATCATTTATCCAATGCAAAACTGAAAGTTTAAGACCAAAATTATTTATTCCAATAAACAAATACTTCTCTAATGTAGCGAAATATAACGTCGACAATTCAGAATTACTAATAATCAAGGCAATTATAGCCGCAAAAAGAAGAACTATGCCACTTGCGGCTTCAAGTTTAAAAAATGATATAAAACCTTTTGTAATTTTTTGAATCATATTTAGTTAGCTAGATCTTTAAAAAAAAGTTTTAAATCCAGCAGAGTTTCGTAAAGACTATCAAACAAAGGAACTATACCAGGAAATGCAATAGATAAATTATATTTAAACGTATCTAATAAAAAAATCAGACCTGATAAAGATATTATAAAAATTACAAAATATATAAATACCATCTTAAGTTCAATACCTTTCTCATAATCCACTCTTTCATCTTTTTTTTCAGCTTCTGATTCATCAGCTTTAATTTCTGATATGACTTCTTTGTTTTTATCTGAAATATCCTCTTCATTAACCTTTTCGATAATTTCATTATCTTTTTTAAAAGTATTAATATCTATTTCAGAGTTTATGTCTTCAGATATTTTTGGCTCATCATTTTTTTTATTTAGAGTAATTTTATAGTGCCAGACATGGTCACAATTACCACACTTAAGTGTTCTACCTTTTTCAGGTATCAATTTTACATCAAGATTAAATTTCTTTATACAATTAGGACATTCTATGATCATATGATCTCTTATAGCATTAAATAACAAATTTATTATAAATTTGTAACTAATATAACCTTTGAATTTTCTTTTATCTGCTGTATTAGTACTGCAATCGGGGCGTAGCGCAGCCTGGTAGCGCATCTGGTTTGGGACCAGAGGGTCGCAGGTTCAAATCCTGCCGCCCCGACCATTATGGGTAAGTTTAAAATTTTATTAATAAAATTAATTATTATAATTGGCAAAAATACGTTACTTGGACGTGGAAAATTCAGAAAAATACTAATTTACCTTGCTGAAAAAATTATTTTTTCTAATCCAAAATACAACTTAAAAAAACCGTTATTTAAATTAAAGTATTATGATTTTTATATTAATTTTTATGGTGATAAGAAATCAGGTACAAAACTTTATTTCCAAAGAAGTGAAAATAAAGAGCTTAATTTTCTTAGAAAAGAAATCAAAGATAATCAATTATTTATTGATATTGGTGCATATATTGGAATGTACAGTCTTAATTTAGCAAATTTAAATAACAAAAATAAAAAAATAAAAGTTATTTCTATTGAGCCTAACTATATTAGCTTTAAAAGATTAAGTGAAAACTTTGAATTATTAAAAAAAAAAAATAAATACGTAAAGAATAAATTTTTTCTTGAAAATATAGCTATAACTAATAACAATAATCTCGCTTCTATCGATATGTCAGAAAATTATGCAAATTCCAAAATCATAAAAAAAAATAAAAATAATATTTATGTGAAAACCAAAAAATTAATAGATATTGTTAATAAATATAAAGTAAAATCTATCTTTTGTATCAAAATTGACACAGAAGGATATGAATATAAAATTTTAAAAAATTATTTTAATAATCTTAAAATTAACTTATTTCCTAAATATCTAATTGTTGAACACAATAATAGCCGTAGATATTCTGCTACAGACAAACTTATTAAAAAACATAAGTACAAAATATGTTTTGCCACAAACTCAAACTATATATATAAATTTTATAATGAAAAAAGCTAAAATTTACAAACCATCCAAAACTGCTATGCAATCAGGCTTTAAAAAGTTTGATAAATGGATTTTAGAATTTATAACTGAAGATCCTGGTAGAAATCCACTTATGGGTTGGGAAAGTTCATCAGATACTTATTCAGAATTGAAATTAGAGTTTAAATCTAAAGATTTAGCTATTGAGTATGCAACAAAAAATGGCTTAAATTTTGAAGTGGTTGAATCAAAAAAAAGAAAAATAATTAAAAAATCCTATTCAGATAATTTTATTTAATAATGTTTAGATTCTTTACTGTAAAGAAATGGTATATTTGGTCTTGGATTGGATCGATAATAATATTATCATCATTATGGATCCAAGTTAAAATTGATGTCGAAATAAATGAGTGGTTTGGGGAATTTTATGACATGATCCAAAAAGCTCTTGGTAAGCCAAATGCAATCACTATTGAAGAATACTGGGCAAGTTTACTGTCTTTTATTGTTTTAGCAGCTATGTATGTGGGTGTAGCTGTTATTGTAAGTTATTTTACTTCACATTATTTGTTCAGGTGGAGAACTGCTATGGTAGAGTATTACCATAGTGTTTATGAAAAGGCCCGTAAGATTGAGGGTGCCTCTCAAAGAGTGCAGGAGGATACTATAAAGTTCTCAAGAATAATGGAGTCATTAGGCACAAGTTTAATAGAAGCAATAATGATATTGATTGAATTTATGCCAATCCTTTTTGGTTTAAGTATTGGTATACCAATATTTTTTTTTGGAAACTGGGAGTATGGTTTAATTGTTGGAGCATTAATATGGTCAATTGGCGGTACAATTTTTTTGGTTATTTTAGGTCTAATTTTAAGACTTGTAGGTGTGGAGTATGATCTTCAAAAAAAAGAGGCTGCTTATAGAAAGATCTTGGTTATAGCAGAAGATGATGGAACAGTAAGACCAAAATCAATTGAAGAATTATTTGATGATGTAAGAAGCATTCATTTTCTTAGTTATTTAAGATACCTTTACTTTAATGTTGGAAGAATAGCCTATTTACAAGCTAACGTGTTATCAGCATATGTATTTCTTGCGCCTGCTATAGTTGCTGGTGCTGTTACCCTTGGAGTAATGCAACAAATTATAAGAGCTTTTGGAAGAGTAGAGGGTTCAATGCAGTATATATTAAAGGCATGGCCAACAATAATAGAACTCGCAAGTGTTTATAAAAGATTAAGAGAATTTGAGTATAAACTTGAAAACAAAGATAAAGACGAAAAAATTCGAACTTAGTATTAAATGACATTATCGCAAGATTTATTAAATAATCTTATTCAAATTACATCAAATTCTGCTGTTGCATGCTTTCCATTTATAGGGAAACATGAAAAAATTTTAGCAGATAAAGCAGCAACAGATGTTATGAGAAATGAACTTAATCAATTAAATATAAAAGGCGAGGTTGTGATTGGTGAGGGAGAACTAGATGATGCTCCAATGTTGTTTATTGGAGAAAAAATCGGTAAAGGAGATGGTCCTGAAATAGATATAGCAGTTGATCCTGTTGAAGGTACAAATTTTGTTGCAAAAAACTTACCAGGTGCAATGTCAGTTATAGCTATAGCTGAAAAAGGTAATTTATTTAATGCTCCCGAAACATATATGGAAAAAATTGCAACCGGCAGCCATATACCAAAAGATGCTTTAGATCTTGATTTTACAGTTGAGAAAAATATTAAAAATTATTCTGATGCGGCAAATAAAAAGTTAAAAGATATTACTGTCTGTTTACTAAATAGGCCAAGACACAATAACATTATTAAAGAGTTAAACAGGTTAAATGTAAATATTAAATATATATCAGATGGAGATGTATCTGGAGCTTTGCTGGTAGCAAACAAAAAATTTGGTGTTGATATATTTATGGGAACTGGTGGAGGTCCAGAGGGAGTTATAGCAGCAGCAGCTTTGGACACCCTAGGATGTAAATTTCAAGGTAGATTTCTATTTGAATCACCTGAAGATATAAAAAGAGCAAATAAAATGGGGATTATTGATTTAAATAAAAAATATGAGATAAATGAAATAGTCAGAGGAGAAAGCATATTCTGTGCCACAGGAATTACCAAGGGAGATTTAATGAATGGTATTATAAAAAAAGATGATAAATATATAACTGAAACAATTGTGATCCATGGTAAATCTATTTTTCAGTTAGTAAAAAAAGAAGTTACGATTACTTGATTAATTGAAAAAATTACAATAAAAGATCCTGCACTGGTCCCTTCGTCTATCGGTTAGGACACATGGTTTTCATCCATGAAAGAGGGGTTCGATTCCCCTAGGGACCGCCATGAAATTTGATAAGTTTTTATTTTTTCTCAAAAACAGCGTCATATTCAACCAATTCTCCAACCTTGTTCCTTGATATATGTTCTATATATAATGGATAAAAATTGTATGATTTCATAAATTTGTTTATGTTGTAAAAATTATAATTTATCTCATATATATTTATAACTGGCATTTCTATTTTTATATATTTTACATTTTTAATAAAATTTTCGAGCCCAAGCAATACTTCAAGATCATTTCCTTGCGTATCAGTTTTTAAAAAAAAACTTTTACTAGATAAATTATTTTTATCAATAAATTCACTTAGTTTTATGATTTTAACATTATATTCATCAACGATATGTGTATTTTTTAAAATCTGACTAATTATTTGAGATTGTTTTTTTATAGAGCTTAAAGTTTTGCCTTTATCACCAGTAACAAATAAATTATTAATACTATTAATGTTTCCTACACCAAGTTCATATATTTTAATATTTTTATTTTTAGAAAATCTTTCATTAAGTTTAATTACTAAGTCTTTATTTGGTTCAAATGCGTATGAATTTTCAAAAAAAGTGCTATATTCATTTAAAAAATTACCTACATTGGCTCCAACATCTAATAAGCAATCACAGGGGTTATTTTTTAAACGTAGTTCTATTAGCTGACTTAAATCCTCAGTTTTATGTTTTCTTGTTAAGCTATAACCAAATACACTTGCAATTTTTTTCAAAAACTTCATTTTTAGTTTATATTATTATTTATAATCAAAAATATTAATTCATTTATGAAAATATTACATGTAATAATTTCAAAAGGTTTTGCTGGTTCTGAATTATATGCTATTAATTTATTAAACTATCAATCAAAATTCCATAATACTTTCTTAATTAAGATAAATGAAACAAATAATGTAAAATATAAAAAATTTTTAAATAGCAAAACTAAAGTTTTTAATTTTAATAGTTTTTTAAAAAAATTTAAAATTAATAATAAAATTGACGAAATTAATCCTGATGTTGTTCATACACATTTAGGAAATGCCAGTAAAATAGTAATTAAAAAAAATTTTAAATTAGTAGCAACTCTTCACATGAACTATCAAAAAGGTCATTATAGTAAACATGATGGATTAATAGTCTCCAATGACGTACAGAAAGAAAAAGCTTCACAAAGCTTTAAAGGAATAATTAAAAAAAGTTATTTGTGGCCATGCTCTCAAAATTTTCACGAAGCTAATAATATTGATATTAGAAAAAATTTAAATATTCCAAAAAATAGCTTTATCTTTGGATCTATTGGTAGATTTATAAGTCAAAAAGGGTTCGATATCATTGTTGAAAGCTTTAAAAGTTTAAATTTAGACAATTGTTTTTTAATATTAATAGGAAATGGGCACAATGAATATCCTTCTTATGAAAGTAAAAATATAATCCTTCTCGATCATCAGGATAATGTTTCTAGTTATTTAAAATCATTTGACTGTTATATATCTGCATCTAGATGGGAAACATTTGGTATTGCACTAATAGAAGCAATGTCCAATAATTTGCCGGTCATAACATCTATACATGAGGGTAATAAAGAATGGATAAATGATTTTGATGTAAGTATTTTCACTGATGCTAAAGACTTAAGATTAAAAATTACGGAAGCTTTTTTAAAAAAACCCCCAAAAAAAAAATATGATTTAGATAGATTTAATTATGATGAAATTTGTAAAAAGATTACTGAATTTTATATGCAATTATAGATTATTTCTTATTTCTTGTGGGTGCGTTTATTTTCTCTCTTAAAGTTGACAGTAAGTTATAAACTAAATTATCTTGCTCATATTTCTTCGAAGTATTTTTTTGTGCAAATTTTATTTCCTTCATATCATTTATATCTAACAGTTTTTTGTATGTTAAAATTCCTCTGTCATTAAAATCTAATATAAGAATATTATTTTTTGATATCTTTTTTTTCCCTAGTTTAAACAGATCTTGGTTAGTTTTTTTTCTCTCTATATATATCCAAGAGTTATTAAAATCACTAATTGACGATGGAGGACCAATTAATCTTCTCACATCATTTTTATTTGAAGTATTTAACAATATTTTATCATATTTGTTTTCAATATGTCTAAATCCATGTGTTTTTGAAACTTTATTTATTGAACAACTCAGTGTAAGTAATAGTAAACAATATATAATAATTTTTTTCATATGACTGTAGAATATCTAAATATTTACAATAATTTAGTAAAATTAACTAGAAATAAAAAACTATATTCTGTTTTAAAAAATGATGATACATTTTCTGATAGACTAATAATTCTTCTTTTTCATTTTGGTTTCTTTCTAAAAATTTATAAAGATGTAAATTCCAAATCAGATTCACAAAATTTTTTTGATTTTTTTATAAAACAGATTGAATTATCTATAAGGGAAATTGGTTATGGTGATGTTTCTGTAAATAAAAAAATGAAAGATTATGTTAATTTGTTCTACTCTATTTTGGAAAATATTGAGAATTGGGAAAATTCAAATGTAGAAAAAAAAAATCAAATAATAAGGAATTACCTTAACATTTCGAGGGATATTGATTTAATTGTAGCTTATTTCGAGAAATATTCAGCTTTTTTATCAAAAAATACTTTAAAAATCTTTACAAAAGATATATTAGACCTTAAATTTTAATTATGGCTGTTCCTAAACGTAAAGTAACAAAATCAAGAGCAGGTAAAAGACGCTCTCATATTAAATCTACTTCTAAAAATATTATAGAGGATAAGAGTTCAGGTGAATATAGATTGTCTCACCATTTAGATTTAAAAACAGGTTTCTATAAGGGAAGACAAGTTTTAGACCCTAAAGACTAATTTTTTTATGAACGACCCAATAATTATTGCTATAGACGCAATGGGTGGTGATGACTCTCCAAATAAAGTTATAGAGGGTATTAGCATTCACGCCAAATCCTCAAATAATGTAAATTATAAAATTTTTGGTAAAAAAAATTTAATAGAACCTCTTTTAACAAAGTATAATTTATCAAAAAATAGATTTGATATAATACATACTAATAATATTGTTGAAGGAACAGATACACCTTTAACTGCAGCAAAAAAAGGTAAAGATACAAGCCTTTGGCTTGCCGTTCAATCTCTTAAAAATGATGAGGCTCATGCTATCGTTTCCGCAGGAAATACAGGTGCTCTATTTTTAATATCAAAACTAAATTTAAAAATGATTGAAAATATAGATAAGCCCGCTTTGTCAGCACTTTGGCCAAGCAAAAAGGGCATGAATGTTGTTTTAGATCTTGGAGCTAACATAGAATGCAATACAAAAAATCTTATTGATTTTTCAATAATGGGATCAGCTTTACATAAAGCATTATTTGATAACGATAAACCACAAGTGGCTCTTCTGAATATTGGATCTGAAGAATTAAAAGGTAATGCTATAATAAAAGACACATATCAATCATTGAATGAGAATAAGTATTCATTATTTGATTTTAAAGGCTATATAGAGGGAAACAATATTATGGATGGAGATGTAAATGTGATTGTTGCAGATGGATTTACAGGTAATATTGCACTTAAGACAGCGGAGGGAACTTCAAATTTTATCATAAGTGAGTTAAAAAAGGCTCTATCATCATCTCTTATAGGAAAATTTTCATCTTTAATAAACTATATAAATCTAAAAAATTTTAAAAATAAATTAGATCCTAGATTATATAATGGTGCCATATTACTTGGTCTAGACAAGCCTGTTATTAAAAGCCATGGATCAACAGACTCAATCGGTTTTGCAAATTCATTAAAAGTTTGTGAACAAACCATTCGAGGTAAGTTAATTGACCGTATTAAAAATAACATAAATTAAATGGCGAGAATTAACCTTACAAAAAAAGATATTATTAATTCTATATATATGCAGATAGGTTTTTCAAAAAGAATTACTGAAACATTATTAGAAGATATCTTCGAAATTATATTTAAAAATATTATACTAAATAAAAAAGTAAAAATTGCAAAATTTGGTACTTTTACTCTTAGAAAAAAAAATGAGAGAATTGGAAGAAATCCAAAAACAAAAGAAAAAAAAATTATATCAGAGAGAAATGTAATACTTTTTAAACCATCCAAAGAATTTAAAAAATATATAAATAATAATGAGTAGATCTAAAGATAATAGTAAATATAAAACTATTGGTGAGGTAGCACGGATTTTAAATCTTGTTAGTCAAAAAAATGGATCATTTTCTACTCATACTATAAGATTTTGGGAAAAAGAATTTAAACAAATCAAGCCAAAAATTCTTACAGGAAATAGGAGATATTATGATGATAACGCAATCAATATGTTAAAAAAAATCAAATACTTGTTAAAAGACAAAGGTATGACATTAAATGGAGTAAAAAAGGTTCTTAATTCTAAAGATTCAGAAGTTGACGAATTGATCAATATATCTATAAAAAGAACTGATTTTGTAAAATCTAAAATAAAAACAATTAAAAATTTAATAACAAATATTAAAAATAGAAATGGCTAAAAAAACTCACGTTAAAGTTAGACTTGTTCCTGAACAAAAACCAGACAGTCCTTTTTTTTATTATGTTAAAAAGCCAGCTGGAGGTGAAAAAGCTAAAGTAAAACTGAAGGCTAAAAAATACAATCCTGCAACTCGTAAACATGAAATCTTTATAGAAAAGAAACTGCCGCCACATAGTAAATAACTTATTTTTTTTTATTAAAATTTCTTCGTTCAAAATCTATATAAGCATAGATCATATTTTTCCATATTTTATTTGTTATCCTTGGATCAATATTATTTTTTAATGATTTTTTTTTAATATTTTTTAGAATTAAGTTAATTCTTTTTTGATCAACTATTTGATTTTTTCTTTCTTTAAGTGCTAGAACTCTTTTAACTAAGCCGGTTCTTTTCTTAATTATTTTTATTAATGAATTGTCTAATTTATCCAATTCTTTTCTTATTTTACTTAGTTTTTTTTTTTTTAATGGCGACATTTATATATTTGGATAATTAAAAAATTATTATATTTATTCCTTTATGTATAGTGAAAATCTAAAAGTTAATAATCATATATCCATATGGCTTATAACCATGTTTTGGATTATTTCTTTGATGATTGTTGTTGGTGGCTTAACAAGGCTGACAGATTCTGGTTTATCTATTACTGAATGGCAATTATTCTCAGGTTTCCTACCTCCGTTGAATAATTCTGAATGGATTATGTATTTTGATTTATATAAAGAGATCCCTGAATTTAAATTACAAAACTATGATATGACAATGCAAGAATTCAAGGTAATCTTTTGGTGGGAATGGGCTCACAGATTTATGGGGAGGTTAATTGGTATAGCTTTTTTAATACCTTTAGTATATTTCACTTTTAAAATTAAGTTTAGAAAATTAATAAACCTTTATTTCATTTTTACTTTAATATGCTTTCAAGGATTCATAGGATGGTATATGGTAAGTAGTGGTCTTATCGATAGGGTAGATGTAAGCCATTTTAGGCTATCAATTCATTTATTAGTAGCTTTTATTATTTTATCTTTAATTTTTTGGAATTATTTAAAATTAAAAGTTAAAAACAACACCCAGGATACTATCAATATAATGCTCCCAGTTAGTTTTATTTTACTAGTATTTTTACAAATTTCAATTGGTGCATTTGTTTCAGGAATGGATGCAGGTAAAATTTATAACTCTTGGCCATTGATGGGTGACTCAATTTTTCCAAATGATAATAATTTTATTAATTTATTTAAAATATCCGCTTTTAGTGATCCTTCTTTAGTGCAATTTATTCATAGAAAATTAGCTTATTTAATAGGATTTTTTTATCTGTATTTATTATTTAGTATTTATAAAAATAAGAAAACTCGTTTGTATAATTCAATTAATATTTTAGGATTTTTTATTTTTTTACAGATTATTTTAGGAATACTTACTTTATTATATGGTGCAGAGATACTAATTGCATCTATGCACCAAATAAGTTCTATTTTTTTAGTTGCTTCATGTATCTATTTTTTATTTATAAATACAAAAATTAACTCACAGCTTTCAAGCTAGGCTTTCCAGAGGCTCCTAAAGCTTGATCAAGATCAGCTATTATGTCATCAGGATGTTCAATTCCAATAGATAGTCTAACATATCCAGGTGTTACACCTGCAGCTAAAAGCTCCTCTTCAGTTAATTGACTGTGAGTAGTAGTTGCTGGATGTATTGCTAAACTTCTTGCATCTCCAATATTTGCAACATGGTAAAACATTTTTAATGACTCTATAAATTTTTTACCTGCTTCGACACCACCTTTAACCTCGATACCTACAAGCGCTCCATTACCACCCTTCATATATTTTTTAGATCTTTCACCAATTTCTCCTTTATGAAGAGTGGGGTAGATAACTCTTTCTATATTCTTATGTTTTTGTAAAAATGTTACAGCTTTCTCTGCATTAGAACAATGTTGTTGCATTCTTAATGGAACAGTTTCTAAACCTTGAATAATACCCCAAGCATTATCAGGTGCCAAAGGAGCTCCTAAATCTCTTAACAGACACACTCTGGCTCTTACTGCAAATGAAACATTTGCACCTGTTAATTGCGGTACGACTTCACCCCACTTTGCTCCACCGTAACTAGCATCAGGTTCGTTAAATAGTGGTTGTCTTTTTGGATCTTTTGTCCAGTCAAAATTACCACCATCAACAAGAGCTCCACCAATAACTGTACCGTGTCCTCCAATAAATTTAGTAAGTGAGTGTACTACTACTGCTGCACCATGTTCTAGAGGCTTACAAATAATTGGAGCCGCAGTGTTATCCATAATTAATGGAATATTATGCTTTCTTCCTATATCTGAAACTTCCTTAATTGGAAATACTCTTAAGTATGGATTAGGTAAGGTTTCTGCATAAAAACATCTCGTTTTTTCATCAATTAATTTTTCAAAATTACTTGGATCCGAAGGGTCCGCATATCTACATTCGATACCTAATTTTTTAAGTGTGTGAGTGAATAGGTTAACCGTTCCACCATATAAATCAGTTGAACTAATAAAATTATCACCTGATTGACAAACGTTCATTATAGCAAATGTTGATGCTGCTTGTCCTGAACCAACGGTTACGGCTGCAAGTCCACCCTCAAGTGCTGCAACTCTTTTTTCAAGTACGTCATTTGTTGGATTCATAATTCTTGTGTATATGTTTCCAAATTCTTTTAGTGCAAATAAATTTGCAGCATGGTCTGTATCATTAAATTGATAAGATGTTGTTCTATATAATGGCACTGCCACTGCTGTTGTAGCTGGATCACTTCTGTAATCTCCACCATGTAATGCAATTGTTTCTGGATGTTTGTTTTTACTCATATTTCCCCTTCTGTTTAAAAATGTATTAAACTAAAATGAAAAAATACAATCAAGCTTAAATTTAACTTGATAATGGGGGGTAATTTGTGGTTATAAATTTTTTAAGAACAGTTAATACCCTATCTGCTTCCTCTAATAACATCATATGACCACAGTTATCAATTATATCAACTTGACTGCCATCTATTAATGAAGCTAATTTTTTTCCCTCTTTAACAGGGCACATTTTATCATCAGTTGCTAAAATTGATAGAGTAGGACATTTAATTGTTTTAGCTGCCTCAAATCCATTTTTATAATTATCACAAGCTCTAAAATCTACTCCTAATGTATTCTGTATTGTTCTAGATTTTGCAAGCATTGTTCCTGTGTTGATATGATAAAGTCCAGGTACTGGATGACCTCCAAAGTGACCAGCTGGACCATGAGCCCAATCCATCATTAAATCTACTGCCTTAGGATCATTATTTTCAGCTAATGAAAGTAACTCTGGGTTCATTGGTATAGCACCAGCTCCGCCCATTAAACTCAAAGTTTTAATTTTGTTAGGATACCTTGATGTACATTCTACTGTTACCAAACATCCTTGTGAGTGTCCTACCAATGAAGCTTCTTTATGACCAACAGCATCAATTACATCACTTACCCAATCTGCCATCTCCTCGATTGATTTAAGACTTGCACCACTGGATAAACCATGACCGGGTAGATCAACTGCTAAAGAGTTATATCCATGAAAAGCAAAATATCTTGTTTGAAGAACCCAGGTCATATGGGTTAAACCACTTCCATGAACAAATATAATTAATGGTTTTTTTTTATCAAATGGTCTTCCACCTGTAGAGGCGAATACCTCATGTCCATTTACTTTAAATTTCATTGATTTGAAACAAGCCTTGGTTTTCTTGCTGCTCTAAAACCAATCTCGAAATCATTTTTTATATCATCAATGTCTTCAATGCCTACTGACAATCTAATCATGTCGTGAGATAAACCAGCAAACTTCAAGGTTGCCTCATCCATTTGAGAATGGGTTCCAGATGCAGGATGAATAACTAAAGTCCTTGTATCACCTACATTTGCCAAATGTGATGCTAATTTTACGTTATTAATAAATGCAACACCAGCATCTTTTCCACCTTTAATACCAAACGCAATCATTGAACCTCTTCCATTAGGTAAAAGTTTTTTTGCTAATTCATGATCAGGATGATCAGGGACACTTGGATGTGATACCCAAGCAACACTTTCATGTTTTGATAAATATTTAACCATTTCTTCAGCATTAGAACAATGTTTTTTCATTCTTACTGACAAAGTTTCTATACCTTGTAAAACATTCCATGCATTTTGAGGACTTAAACAAGGACCAAAATCTCTCATACCTTCAGCTCTAGCTTTCATTGTAAAAGCTGTTGGGCCAAACTCTTCGGCAAATGATAATCCATGATAACCCTCATAAGGTTTTGTCATTGTTGGAAATTTATCATTTTGCATCCAATCGAATTTTCCACCTTCAACTAGTATTCCAGCCATTGAAGATCCATGTCCTGCCATCCATTTTGTTAGTGAATGAATTACTATATCAGCACCATGCTCAAACGGTTTACATAAATAAGGAGTTTGATAAGTTGCATCAACCATCAATGGAATTCCAGCATCATGCGCAATTTTTGCAATTTCTGGCATGTTCATTATTTCGTTACCTGGATTTCCAACGAGTTCTCCAAAAATACCTTTTGTATTTTTTTGAATTGCTTTTTTAAATCCTTCAGTATCTCTTGGTTTAACAAATGTACATTTAATTCCAAATTTAGGTAAGGTTAATCTAAATAGGTTTACAGTGCCTCCATATAGTTGAGATGATACAACTAAATGGTCACCTGCTTCACATAATGTCATTACTGTCAAAAATATTGCACTCATTCCCGAAGATGTTGCTAATGCTGCCGTACCACCTTCCAGTGAAGCAACTCTCTCCTCTAATACACCAACGGTTGGGTTTGAAATTCTACTATAAATATGTCCACCTCTTTCTAAATTAAAAAGAGCAGCTGCATGATCAACGTCATCAAAAAGGTATGATGTGGTTTGATAAATTGGCACTTGTCTTGAACCAGCATTTTTGTGTGGTTGATATCCTGCATGTAAACTAAGGGTATCAAATTTATACGTATTTGGTTTTAATTCCTTTTTTTTATCACTCATTCGGCTCCTTTAATTTATAATTTTGTGAACTCGTTTTTACCACGTTATTATTACTAATAAATGGTCATAATTCAATCAACCATTCAGTCCAACCAAAATATAATAATTTGACAATATATGTAATTATAAGTATTAATCCCGCATTCATGACAAGATTTGTTAAAAAAGATGAGATAAATAGCGAGTGGTTTGAAATCGATGCCACAGGAGCCGTTGTAGGTAGACTAGCAACAGTTGTATCAAAAATTATAAGAGGGAAGAACAAAACAACATATACTCCTCACATGGACCATGGAGATTTTGTTGTTATTAAAAACGTAGATCAAATAAAATTTACAGGTAACAAATTTCAAAATAAAAAATATTACAGACATACTGGATATCCAGGTGGTATTAAAGAAATAACACCTGAAAAATTGAGTGAAAAAAAACCTGGTGAAGTATTAAAGTTAGCTGTTAAAAGAATGTTGCCTTCTGGCGCGTTGGGTAAAAAACAATTAACGAAACTTAAAATTTATTCCGGAGAAGACCATCCCCATACTGCGCAAAATCCAAAAATAATTGAAATAGGCAAACTTAATCAAAAAAATATTGTAAGAAATTAATATGGAAACTTCCCAAACATCTGCACCAAAAATAAAATTAGACTTTAAAGATAGTAAATACGCAACTGGAAGAAGAAAAAAATCTGTAGCCAAAGTCTGGTTAAAAAAAGGTTCAGGAAAATTTTATGTAAATGGTAAATCTTTGAACGACTATTTTCCAAGAGCTAATCACGTAATGCAAATTTTAAGACCTTTTGAAATAATAAACCAGTCAACAGATTACGATGTTAGATCTAAAGTTGTAGGCGGAGGACAAACTGGTCAAGCTGGTGCTTTAGTACACGGTATTTCTAGAGCTTTACTAAAATTTGATGAAACTTTAAAATCAACCCTACGTAAAGAAAAACTCACAACAAGAGATTCAAGATCTGTTGAGAGAAAAAAACCTGGTAGAGCAAAAGCTAGAAAAAGCTACCAATTTTCTAAAAGATAATTTCTTTTTAAATTTCAACTGTTATATTAAATTATGGGTAAGAAAAATGTTCTTATATGCGGAGCTACTGGATATATAGGATTACAATTAACTAAACTCCTATGTACACATAAAAAAATAAGTATTAAATATTTGTGTGGAAGTACTTCTGTAGGAAAAAAAATAGATTCTTATGATAAAGAATTAAAAAAATATAAATTACCAAAAATATCAAAATTTAAAAAAGAATATTTATCAAATGTGGATATAATATTTACAGCATTGCCAAATGGTGAGGCACAATCTATTTCAAAATTTTTAAATAAAAATAATTTATTAATAGATCTAGCGGCTGATTTTAGACTTAATAATAAAAAAGATTATGAAAAATGGTATAAAATTAAACACAAAGCATTAAATCATATAAAAAAAAGTATTTATTCTATACCTGAAATTAGTGGTAAATTAATTAGAAAATTTCCAATAGTATCTTGTCCTGGATGCTATCCCACATCAGTATTAATTCCATTAATCCCTTTAATAAAAAAAAACTTAATTAATAATCAAACAGTTATTATTGACTCAAAATCTGGTTATTCAGGAGCAGGTAGAGGAGTACATAAAAAATATAAATATAAAAATTTATATGAGTCTTTGAGTGCTTACGGATTAGCAAATCATAGACATAATTCTGAAATTCAACAAGAGCTTGATCTTAAAACTGGCAAAAAAAATAAATTTCATTTTACACCTCATCTTACACCTATGTTTAGAGGAATTTTAAGCACTATTTATGTTGATTTAAAAAAGGGCATTAATATAAACAAAATAATTAATGTTCTAAATGTCCAATATAAGAATCATAAATTTATAAAAATCTGTAAAATAAATACTTACTTAAGTACTAATGATGTAATCAACACCAATAACTGCTTTATTTCTGTATGTAAAAGCAAATATAAAGATAAAATAATAATATTGTCTGCAATTGATAATTTGATTAAAGGTGGTGGAGGTCAAGCTGTACAAAATATGAATTATTATTATGGCTTTAATCAGAGCGAAGGTCTAAATGTTTAAATATATTTTTATAATTTTATTAATATTTTCATTATCACATTGTTCACTAAATCATCCTGTTTCTATGTGGAATATTGAGGACGACAGTACTGACAAAGATATTTTGAAATTAAACTTTGAAAATGAAACATCTTTTGAAGAATTTAAAAAAAATGTTATTCAATATGGTAAGATCAGCGACTTTCCTAAATTAGATTAATTTAATGAATAAAAATATAAATATTGCTGTTATTGGACTTGGTCAAATTGGATCATATGTTCTAAATGAGTTAAATACAAAAAAGAAAGATATTGAAACTAAAACTGGAAAGAGAATTAAAGTTATAGCTATATCGGCTAAAAATAAAAATAAGAAAAGAAAATTTAAAATTAATAAGAAAATTTTTTATTCAAATCCTCTAGATATTTTGAAGATTAAAAACTTAGATATAGTAATCGAAGCTATAGGTTTATCAGATGGTATATCCAAAAAAATTATTGAGACAGCTCTTAAAAATAAAATTCATGTTATAACTCCAAATAAAGCATTAATTTCAAAACATGGTGATAAACTGGGAGAATTAGCTGAAAGAAATAAAGTTAATTTAGAATTTGAGGCATCTGTTGCAGGTGGTATTCCTATTGTAAGAACAATCAAAGAGGGTTTGGCTACAAATAAAATCACAAAAGTTTATGGCATACTTAACGGTACGTGTAACTATATCATGTCTGAAATGGAGAGAACTAAAGATAGTTTCAAAAATGTTCTGAAGATGGCACAGAAACTAGGTTATGCCGAACCTGGAAATCCAAAATTAGATCTTAATGGTTATGACGCGTTAGCTAAAATAAAAATTTTGACATCATTAGCTTTCAATAAGAAAATTTCAAAATCTGAATGTTTAATGGAAGGTATTGAAAACATCGATTATGCAGATATTAAAATTGCTGATCAGTTAGATTTTAGAATAAAATTATTAGGTATAACTGAGATTATAAATAATAGTATTTTTGAAAGAGTTCATCCATGTTTAGTTAAAAAAGATTCTTATATAGGAAATGTAGATGGTGTAATGAATGCAGTTATATTAAATGGTTCACCTATTGGAGAATCTGTATTACAAGGGGAGGGGGCTGGACCAGGACCAACATCCTCTGCTTTGATGTCTGATTTATTGTCTATATTGAGAGGAAATATAAAATATCCCTTTGGTATACCTAAAAATAAAAGATTAAAGCCTAAAATATTTAATAAAGACCAATCATCAAATTCTCTTTATTTAAGATTAGAAGTTAAGGATAAACCAGGCGTTTTATCATCTATAACAAAGATTCTTGCAAAATATAAAATTTCAATTCAGAGATTAATACAAATACCAGATCATAAAAATAAGACTGCTTCAATTGTCCTTATTACTCATAATGCAAATGAATTAAGTGCTCAAAGATGTGTCAAGTCATTTAAATCAAATAAAAATATTATTAAAAATCCTGTTCTTATTCGTTTATTTTAATGGAACTTTATATAAAATTATTTGAAGTTCTATTTCCAGTTTTTTTTATAGTTGGTATTGGATATTTTTTAGGAAAAAAAAATCCAAATTTTGACACATCATTTATAACTACTTATTCTGCTAATTTTGGAACGCCATCTATAGTAATATTCTCTATTTCGGCAAGTGGTGTAACTTTTGCAATGTTTTCAGAGTATTTTTTATATGCAGTAATTCTTTTATCCTCTTTTTTAATTGTTGGGCTAATTTTTTTAATTTTGATGAAGAAAGATTATTTGAGAGAACTACCAACATTTTTTTTACCTAATACAGGCAATATGGGTATTCCAATATGCTTGTTTGCATATGGTAAATTGGGTATGGGTATTGCGGCAGCTATATCTTCTTTGGTCGTTCTTCTTCATTTTACTCTTAATATTTTTTTAGCTAAACGTGAGTTTGATTTAAAGGTTATAATAAAAAGTCCATCATTTTATGCAATAATTGCTACCATTATTTTTCTATATTACGAAATACCTTTGCCAATATTTGTATTGAATACTGTTATGCTTCTTGCTTATGGAATGATAGTAATGATTTTAATGTCTTTAGGTGTTTCATTAACACAAATGAAAGTTTTTTCCTTTAAGGATGCTCTAATTACATCTACTGGAAGAGTTATTATAGGGCCACTAATTGGCTTTTCGCTGATCTCTTTTTTTAACCTATCTGGCTTTGCAGCTGGTGTACTTCTAATTCAATCCTCTATGCCAAGTGCTATACTTTGTTATCTTGTTGCTTCAATGTATTCGCCTAAAAAAATTGTTGATAATATTTCTAGTACAATAGTTGTTTCAACTTTAATGTCTCTTGTAACTGTACCAATAACTGTATTCTTTGCTTTAAAATACTTTAATTAAGAGATAAGATTTTCTTATGAAAGCTGTTATTCTTAATGCATCAGCATGGATGATTGTTCCATTTATGGATGCTTTTGCAAAGTATTTGAGTTCATCTATGGATGTTTTGCAAATAACTTGGGCTAGATATTTTTTTACTGTTATTTTTGCACTCTCAATAATGCTTCTTTTTGATAGAAAATCTTTGGTTTGGAGTAAAAAACCTATGCTTCAATTGATAAGAGGATTGATTTTTGTATTTTCCACTTATTTATTTTTTTTTGCAATATCTGAGATTTCTTTACCTAAAGCCTTAACTCTAGCATTTGTTGCCCCAATTTGTGTAACTTCAATGTCCCCCTTTTTTTTAAACGAAAAAGTAGGCTTAAGAAGGTGGACAGCAGTATCCATGGGTTTTATTGGTACCTTAATTGTTATTAGGCCTGGATTTATAGAGATTAATTTAGCCACATTAGCAGCCCTGGGCAATGGTATTTGCTATGGTTTTTATTTAATTATTACAAGAAAATTAAGTACCTCTGATAACTCTCTATTAACTTTATTATTTGCTGGCACAGTAGGGACTATTGTCATGTCTTTCTTTATGCCCAGTGTTTGGATACAACCATCAAATACTCAGTGGATTATGATGGCTTTAATTGGCTTTATAGCAGCTATTGCACATCTTTTTATCATTTTGTCACTTAAATTTGCTGATGCTTCTAAATTAGCTCCCTTTGGCTATACTGAAATTATTACTAATATTCTGCTCAGTTATTATATATTCAAAGAATTGCCCGATAATTGGACATATTTAGGTCTTTCTATAATAGTCCTTTGCGGTATTTATATTTCTAGAAGAGAGTATTACTTATC